>JANRAT010000082.1 GCA_030727885.1 Rhodospirillales bacterium
TCTGCATGTAGCGGATCAGATACTCGTTATTTTTAAACGCATCCGACTGACCCAAAAGTGCAACTAACTTGTCGGCAATGTCATTAATTTCTGAACGCAGCTTTTCTTCATCCCAGCATTTTTCAAAGCGTGTTCTGGTCATAACTTTGTGGCGTTTTCTAATGCGATTTAAATCCCGTTTTTTTAAATGTGGGAAAGCATTGAGCTGCAAAGTATTGGATTTTACGGGAATGGCTCCATCGATCTTTGCGCCATCACTGCAATTGTAGAAATTGCGTCCCTTTCCAAGCATGAGGATCGTTTCCCGGATGACCTTCAGGCCCCAAAGAAAATCATCTGAAGCATAGAATTGCCCGCTGAAATTCGCCGCGACAGGATGACCAAACTCCCTTACATAACCGACGATTGCGGTATCGGTGAAAAGAACATTGTCTTTGGCATGATCAAGACCATTCCCACGAGATCCAAAATCGGTACCAAAAAAAAAGATATGCTTGGCACCCAGATCGATCGCAAAAGAGAAGCTCGCATTGACCACAAGGGGATCCGGCATGCTCAAGGAATTCTTAGTCATGTTCCCGAATAATGGAAAAGCAGGCGTGGTATCGCGATAATAGTAAAGTATATCGGCAAAGAACGGGGTTATATGATGCTCAATCGCCGTTGGGAAGACTGAGCATATAGAAGATAAATCAAACGAACCGGACAATTCCAATATAGAAGAATAGACATGGATGTTTTCTAATTCGATATGGAAATCAGGCGTTATCCCATTAACCAGCAATGAACGTATGGCCGAACCTGTGGAGATTATGATCGCCTTATTTGCATGCGTACGTAAAAACTCGATATCTGAATCAAGCGAAGCGCCTGCGCCGACGATGAAAACAGGCGTCTCAATATCGGCCGTTTCCGCACGTTGAAAGAAATTGTTAGGCCCCTCCCGTAAATTCAAATACGAATTTTTTAGCATTAAAGCGTTATCGAAAAGAAAGCCTAAACCGGCCAAAATCGTCCCGGCATTCCTTTGTATATTTTCAACCGCGGGTTTCGAATTCTCCATATCGCTGTAAACGAAACATGGCGTGCCATCGAGACCGGAAGGGCAATAATTTCTGATCACCTTTTGTATCTGTGCGGTGACTATATGCGGATCATGATCAAAATTGATGATGACCGCGCCGCCAATTCGAGCCTGTTGTGATAATAGTTCATGCCATGGATAGACATGAAGAGAGTGATGCAAATGATCAATGTTTGGATCGATGAACATCACGAAAACCGGGGATGTCTTTCGAATTAGAGCATCAATATGATGGCCAAGACCGATCCCGAACGACAAAAGAAAAAAAGCGTCAGTTTTCGGCAGGCCATTTGTAAATTGGATATTTTCTGATTTCGCCTGATCCAGAATGTTCTTCAGAAGTAAATTGCCATATCGGTCCAGAAGTCCGGGTTCAGGCTTCGCAATGGCAAGGTGCGTTGGAAATTCGTCAAATTTCTCAATCTTTTCTGCCGCGATTGCTGCGGCTCGTCCGGAAAATTCTCGCGACCCATCACAGACAATATCCGGTGTGCCATCGGCATCAAAAACCAGAGTCGATTTTGGTTGATGCGTTACAAGTATTTTATATATTTCGAAATTGTACTGCTCAAAAGAACGCAGATTTTTTTCGAATAAAACTTTCGCTTGAGATGCATAGAGAGCACGGCTGTCGGTCATAAATTGGTCTTTATTTCAGTTTGGGATTCAGTCGAGTGTAAATCCTCAACCGTAAATAAAATAGGATTTCATGTCCTATTGTTTGCTTTCTTCGAAGAGATGTTTTGATTTGCACTCATCGTAATGAAAGGGGTGAGGATGCGTGCTTTCTGATTAGGCACCTCAATAAAGTCTCAAAGTTTTCATATGGTGTAAATGTTAAATGCAAATTGATCCCGTCATATGCATTTTCTAGTCGCATTACATACTTTGTCACACGCTGGAAAAGGCGTTGTCGTAAGGTGCAATTTAATTGATGAAGCGCAAATGGTGTGGGTTTAGCTCAGAATGAGCACACTATCTTGAAAGTGGTATATGTCGTAGATTGAAAAGGCATGGCGCTTGGACCATTCCGTGAGCGCGCGGACGAGGTAATACGTTCACGTGCGCACCAGAAAAAGTGAAAACATCACCCTGAAAAGCTAATCTGTTAAGGATGTTGTCAGGCCTTAGTGCCAAGATTTTCAACGGTTTGCGGTTATGCCTCCATTGTATCGCTAAGAGTTTATTAACGGGAAATGCTTTAAACCGGTCACTGGACTCTTGTTTTTTTTGACAAAGGTCAAGGCGCGGAAGGATCGGTCGTATTGAGCGGCCGGATAAATGCATGAGTTTGGCTGCAAGGCTGAGAGAAGCGAGACCGAAAGGCAATGTGCTTGGTCGTATCGCATATACGCCGGGTGGGGTCTTTGACCTGATCATTGCTTCGGTGTTCATCAACCTGTTGGCGTTAGCGATGCCGCTGATGCTGTTGCAGGTCTATGACCGCATCATACCTAATTCAGCTGAAGGCACGTTGATTCTGCTGATCATTGGCGTCGGTTCGGCATTGATCCTGGAAGCGTGCCTTAGTCAGGGGCGATCTTATGTCAGCGGCTGGATGGGGGCCCGTTTCGAGCATCTGGCCGGGGTTGCCGCCGTTGAGAGAATTCTCAACGTGTCGATCATTGATTTCGAGCATCAGGGATCAGGCGTCCATCTCGAACGATTTAATGCACTGGGCCCGCTGAAAGAGTTTTATGCCGGTCAGGCTAAGTGAGGGGCGTCGTGCTTGCGATTAGGGCGCACGACCTATTGCGAAGTGCGCAATAGCATATCGGCTTGTTCGATAATTCTTAGGGTTTCAGTCCATAAACCGAGCGTTCGCATTTCATCGAGGCTTATCCATTGTGCATCGGCGGCATCGCCGCCGGCTTGGGGGCTATCGCCGTTGACCGGCGTCGCCCATACGTCGACGAGCGTATAGTGATACTGAACCAGCCCCTTGGCATCACGGGTGATGGAATCGACGACATCTATGAGCCCATGGATTTTGGCATCAAGACCGGTCTCTTCCTTTATTTCGCGGAGCGCGGCTTCAAATACCGTCTCGCCGACCTTTTGTGCTCCGCCTGGAAGGCTCCAGGAACCGGCACGTGGCGGCTTTCCGCGCTTGATCAGCACGACACCTTTTTCGCTCAGGATTACGGCACCGACGCCGACCAGCGGCCTTGCAGGATATTCTCGCCCTGTGCTTGAAGTCATTCGAAAGATTCCGCGTTTCGTGGATTACATTATATGAGTGATGTGCGTAAGATAGCGGTAATGATGGCGATTAGAAACGCCGCTAATTTTGAAACGGGGCAGGCAATGGCCGACATTTTAGAACGCCGGACGTTAAAAGGTGGCGACACCATATTCCGCGAGGGTGAAGCGGGAAGCAGCGCCTATGTCGTTCAGGCTGGTGAGGTGATTATCACCAAGCTGATCGATGGTGAAGAAGTTGTCCTTGGTACCATTGGTGTTGGCGGAATTTTCGGTGAGATGGCACTGATCGATGATCTTCCTCGTATGGCGACTGCGAAAGTCAAAATCGGAGCGACAATCGTGACCATCTCCAAAGCCATGTATCAGGACAAATTAAAGAAGACGGATCCGTTCATTCGCGCCTTGCTGCGTATTATGGTTGAGACGGTCCGGAGCTCGAAATAAGCGTGTCTCAAGGGACTGGAACGTAGATGTTTGACGGTTTCCAGACGCGGGAACTGCCTGGTGCCGATGGCACGACGATCCATACACGGATCAAAGGCGACGGCCCGCCATTGCTGCTTTTGCATGGCTATCCGCAAACCCACACGATCTGGCACCTGATTGCTCCTGCACTTGCCAAGGACTTTACCGTTGTGGCGGCAGATTTGCGCGGTTATGGCGACAGTTCCAAACCTCAAGGCGCGCCTGACCACTCCAACTATTCAAAGCGTGCGATGGCAGCCGATATGGTCGCCGTCATGCGCGGGCTGGGGTTTGAAACCTTTGCTGTTGTCGGCCATGACCGAGGCGGTCGGGTTGCACACAGAATGGCGCTCGATCATCCGGATGTGATCACCGGCCTGGTTGTTCTGGATATCGTGCCGACATACACGCTGTTTGCTGAAACCGACAAAGCCTTCGCCCTTGGCTATTATCACTGGTTTTTCCTGGCGCAGCCTGCGCCATTGCCGGAAAGCCTGATTGGTGCTGACCCTGTGTTCTTTATGGACACCAAAATGGGACACTGGAGTGCCAAGGAGGCCGTATTTTCGGATGCTGCGATGGCTGAATACCGGCGTTGCTTTTCCGATCCCCGGACCATACATGCGTCATGTGAAGATTACCGGGCAGCAGCAACCGTTGATCTTGAACATGATGCGGCAGACCTTAACCGCAAGGTCATATGTCCGACACTGGCGCTGTGGGGTGAATTCGGCCTGATGCATAAAACGTTCGATGTTCTCGCAACCTGGCAGGAACGTTGCCATCAGCTTAGCGGACGCGTGATGCCGTGCGGTCATTTCCTGCCTGAAGAGGCACCTGACCAGACGCTGCTTGAAATCCGCAGGTTTCTCGGTGCCAAATAGACGCATAACAATATAAAAAAGGCAAAAACCATGACTTCATCTGAACCCGGCCCAGGCAATAAACCGAACGAAGAAGCGACACAGGTGCGATCACGCATGTCGTTATCGCAACGGCTCCGCGCCTATATGTTTGCCGGGATTCTTGTCACGGCGCCGATCTTCATTACGTTTTATCTGGCATGGCTCTTCGTGACCTTTGTCGACAGCAAGATAAACCCGCTGATTCCGGCCAAATACAATCCCGAGACTTATCTGCCGTTCGCGGTACCGGGGCTCGGCCTGCTGATCCTGATAATTGCCCTGATGCTTGTCGGTGCTTTGACGGCGGGTTTCTTCGGCCGGTTATGGATGCGCTTGTCAGAACGCATCCTCAGCCAGATGCCGGTGATCCGGAATGTCTATTCGGCGGTGAAGCAAATTCTTGAAACCGTGCTCGCCCAGCAATCGAACGCCTTCCGCGAAGCCGTGCTGATTGAATATCCGAGGCGCGGCATGTGGGCGATCGGTTTCCTGACCGGGATTACCAAGGGCGAAGTGCAGAATCTGACCGAAGAAGAATGCATCAATGTGTTCTTGCCGACGACGCCGAACCCAACGTCCGGTTTTCTGCTATTCGTTCCAAAAAAGGATATCGTGCCATTGAGCATGTCGGTCGAGGACGCAATCAAAATGGTGATTTCGGGTGGCATCGTCACACCGCCAGACAAGCGTCCTGCCGCGGTGCGTGCCAAACCGGTCGTCTCTGCCCAGACCTATGAGGACATGGACGTGCTCCGCGAAAAGGACAGTAATCCGATCCTGGTGCCGAAAGAATCACGACCGGGTGACCTGGTAGATAAGCTCGCCGATGACTGATTGTTCAACCTGACCGCAGATACTTGATCGCGGAATCCCGTTCGAACAGATACAAAAGATGCCGAAGCGCCTGACCGCGGGGTTTTTGCAGTTCAGGGTCGCTCAACAGGATCATTTCCGCATCATCGCGGGCCATCTGCAAAAGCTCGGCATGATCGGCAATGTCCGCCAGCCGGAACTCCGGCAGGCCGCTTTGCCGGGTTCCCAGCAATTCACCGGCACCGCGAAGCTGCAGGTCCTTCTCGGCAATGATAAAGCCGTCATCGGTTTCGCGCATCGTCGTCAGCCGCGCCTTTGCGGTTTCGCCAATATGGCCGGCATGGACCAGCAGACATGTCGATTTGTCAGCACCACGGCCGATGCGGCCTCGCAACTGGTGAAGCTGCGCAAGACCGAACCGCTCGGCGTGTTCGATCACCATGACGCTGGCTTCAGGGACATCAACGCCAACTTCGATCACGGTGGTCGCCACAAGAACATCAATGTTGCCGTCCTTGAATGCCGTCATGACGGCATCTTTTTCAGCCCCCTTGAGGCGACCATGCACCAGTCCGGCACGATCCCCGAAGATCGAGTGCAAATGATCATAGCGGGCTTCGGCGGCTGCAAGATCGGAGGTTTCCTGCTCCTCGATGACCGGACAGACCCAATAGACCCGGGCACCAGTACTGACCGCCCGCCTGACTGCGGCAATTACCTCATCCAGTCTTTCCTGTGAAATCAGCACTGTCTGCACGGGTTTGCGACCAGCCGGTTTCTCGGTCAACCGCGAGACGTCCATATCACCATACGCCGTCAGCATCAGGGTTCGGGGGATCGGTGTCGCGGTCATCACCAGAACATCGACGGCCTGTCCCTTGGCGGCGAGGGTCAGGCGCTGGTGCACACCAAAGCGATGCTGCTCGTCAATCACGACAACCCGCAGATCCTTGAAATCCACATCGTCGGTGAACAAGGCATGGGTGCCGATGGCCAGACGTGCGGCACCCGATTTCAGCTTTTCGAGGATCTCTTCGCGCTTCTTGCCCCGCTCGCGACCGGTCAGAAGCAGGGGTTGCAGATCGGCGGCAACGGTCATCTGGCTGATCGTCGCCAGATGCTGACGGGCAAGGATTTCCGTAGGCGCCATCATAACCGCCTGACCGCCGGCCTCAACGGCACTGAGCATCGTCATCAGGGCAACCACGGTCTTGCCGGAGCCGACGTCGCCCTGCAGCAACCTGAGCATGCGATGGTTTGCAGCGAGGTCGGCATCAATTTCGCCCAATGTGAAATTCTGCGAGTTGGTCAGCTTGAACGGCAATGCTGCCAGAACTTTCTGTCTGAGCGAGCCGTCACCCTGCAACGGCAGGCCTTTGGTGCGTTTCATGTGCGCCCGGACAAGGGCCAACGCCAGCTGATTGGCCAGTAGCTCGTCATAGGCGAGGCGGCGTCGATTGGGGGTTTGCGTTGCCAGATCGCTCTCGCTTTCGGGGGCATGGATGCCTTGGACGGCGGCCAGCCATGTCGGCCACTTTTCACGGGCGACCAGCGGTCCATCCAGCCATTCAGGCAGTTCCGTCGGAATTTCCAGCGCGGCGGCCATGGTTTTGCCCAGCACATTGAGCGAAAGGCCTGCGGTCAGCGGGTAAACAGGTTCGACCTTGCTGAGACTTTCGACCTCGTCTTCACGAACGATATGATCGGGATGGGTCATCTGAATGCCGTCACCGAACTTCTCGATTTTCCCGGAAACGATCCGTGACTCGCCTTCGGGCAGCATCTTGTTCAGATAATCCGGTCTGGCCCTGAAGAACACCAGTGACATCGCGCCGGTATCATCCATGCCGGTGATTTTATAGGGCTGACGCTGGTTGTGCGGCGGGTAGTGCTTGGTAATGCGCAGTTTGATCGTGGCGATGCTGTCGGGCATCGCATCGGCCACTTTCGGTGTATATCGGCGATCAATGATGCCGCATGGCAGGTGCCACAGCAGATCGACGATGTGCGGGCCGGCCACTTTTTCGATCAATTCAGCCGTGCGTGCACCGACGCCTTTCAGGGACGTCACTGTGCGAAACAGCGGAAATAGGTTTTCAGGTCGCATCGTATGTGTTTCAAACCCTGACAATTGCCGAACGAGGCGCTATATCCTAGGCGCACACGACAACATCGAAAAGGACAGAGGTTTTGGACGACCGACGCAAACGCCTGGTTTACCGCGCCAATCATTGCGGTATGAAGGAAAACGACGTTCTGCTCGGGCGTTTCGCACTGGCACGCCTGCCGGAACTCAGCGAAGCCGAGGTCGATATGTTCGAAAATATCATGAATCACTCGGATAACGACCTCTACAACTGGCTTACCGGCCGTGAACCGACCCCCGACATCGTCGACAGCCCGCTGCTGCGCCAGATCAAAGAGTTCAACGCATCATCGTGACCCTCGATATCGATAAAATTCTGGCCCCCGGCAGGCGCGACGTCGGCGGTGCCCCTGAAGGCGCCGATGTTCTGCTGGCCTCACGGCTGGCCGGGCCGGGACGGGATGTGC
>JANRAT010000083.1 GCA_030727885.1 Rhodospirillales bacterium
GACCTGTTCTCGGCATTTCGTCCCAGACACTCAGGCGATACGACTTCAGACCGGTGTTCTCGCCCTGCCAGAATGGTGATGACGTACTTAATGCCAGCAGATGCGGCAGGAAATAACTGACCTGATTCATCAGATCGATGCGCAGTTCGTCATCGTCAATGCCGACATGGACATGCATGCCGCAAATCACCATCCGGCGCACGACCGCCTGCAAATCGTTGGCTATGGTCGTGTAGCGTTCCTGTTCGGTAAACGCCTGATCGGACCAGTGAGAAAAGGGGTGGGTCGAAGCCGCAATCGGGGCCAGATCAAATTTTGCAGCAATTTCGATGATTGTCGCGCGCAGTTCGACCAGCATGTCAGTCGCTTCGGGTATCGAGCGGGCGACCCGGGTATTGACTTCAATCTGCGATCTCAGAAATTCATGAGCGACCTGATTGCCAAGTCGCTTCTCAAACATTTCTTTGGGTGGGTCAGTCGCAAGTGCACGGCTCCCGATGTCGACCAGCAGATATTCTTCTTCTATGCCGACGGTCAGACTAGGTCCGCCGCCTGCCATCAGAAGCGTTCAACCCGATGCAGGCCGGGCATGTCGAAAATCGGCAAGATGCACTCGGACAGAATGTCGACCCAGCGCAGCACGCCGCCTGAATCCATGATCTGGTCCTGATTGATCTCGATGGCGCAATTGGCGATACCGGAAGCTGCGCCATGCATGTCGATGGTATAGGCCAGATCATGCCCTGAATAGGGTTCGTTGTCGCCAACCCTGAGTTCAAACCGTTCAAGGTTCTCCATCAAAGGCACGGCAATACGCGGATCCCTGTTCCATAACACACCGATATCCCACGGGCGGGGTTTGCCGCCGAACCTGGGGCTGAAGCTGTGCACTGAGAAAATAGCCGGCGCAGGGCCTCGATCCCATAACCGTGCCAGTGCTCGGTTAACGGCATCGTGATAAGGCTCAAACATTTCGCGAACGCGTTGCCGCCGTTCAATCGGCGAAAGAGCCTGATTAGCCGGCACGGGAATGCTATCATTTTCGGGAACGATGCTTTCCGGGTGACCAGGCGGTCGATTGACGTCGATCACAAGTCTCGAATATCCGGCCAGGACGGCCTGGGCATCCAGGCGCTCGGCCAGACCGCGGGTAACCGCTTCGGCGCCAATATCGAAAGCTATGTGCTTTTCAAAGACCTCGGGCGACAATCCCAGGTTATCCAGGGCCTTGGGTACAATTCGGCTGGCATGATCACAGACCAGCAGCATATGGGCTCCACCCTCGCGATTAATGACCTCGAAAGGGGGTGGGTCTTCAGGGCACAGCAGGTTCGGCCCATCGTTGGGAAGTGTTGTCATCTGCGAATTATAGACTGAAGATGGCTGTGGGGCGATACGGAAAAACGTGTTCTTGCATTATCTGTTGCTGCCTATTAATGCCAGACATAGCAATTATCAGGAAACCATGAGCCAGCCGCTACATATTGAAAGCCCTTGCATCAGCATTTGCCAACTCGATGGCAGTACCGGTCTGTGTCAGGGTTGCTTTCGCACACGCGACGAAATCGCGATTTGGGGTCGGGCCGACAGTGCGACCCGATTGGCGATCCTTGATGCGATCCGGGAACGACGGGTGCAGGCTGGCGGTGTTCTGCGACGATTAAATCGCAGAAACCGCCAACCCGATTAACGAATTACCACTTGCCGGTATTTTCCATGGATTTCCATGGCTCGGCTGGCGGTAATGGCTCGCCTTCCTGTAGCAGTTCGATGGAAATACCGTCCGGCGAGCGGACGAATGCCATGCGGCCATCCCGGGGCGGGCGATTGATGATCACGCCGCCATCGGCAAGCCGCTTGCACGTTTTGTAGATATCTTCGACGCGGAATGCCAGATGGCCGAAATTCCGGCCGCCGTCATAGGCTTCGGGGTCGTAGTTGTAGGTCAATTCCACTTCCGCGTCGGGGGTTTCCTCGGCGGCAACGAAAATCAGCATATACCCGTGTTCCGGCCGGTCGATTCGACGGCTTTCCTTGAGGCCAAGCAGGTTGCAGTAAAACTTAAGTGATGCGTCGACATCCGAAATCCGGACCATCGTGTGCAGATATCTCATGTTAGGCTCCTCCCGTTGCTGCGTTAAAGACAACTTAGGGAGTCTGCACCCCGGATTCCAGCCCCGCGTCAGTCCGGTATGCAGCTTCGAGCCCGAGCATGGCCATTTTCCGGACCGGTTCCCATCGATAGCCGGTGATCATGCCGTTATCGCGGATCACGCGATGACAGGGAATGACGTAGCCGATCAGATTTTTGGCAATAGCCCCGGAGACTGCGCGAGCGGAACCGGGTCTGCCGATCCGCTCGGCCAGATCGCCATAAGACGCAACTTCACCGCTTGGAATTCGCAGCAAGGCTTCCCACACCTTGACGCGGAATGCCGATCCCCTGATTAACAGTTTAAGCTCGGATTTATGGCTACCGATGCCGAAGGCCCGGGTCGCAAACGGTTCCGTCGATGCCTGATCATGGACCCATTTCGCGTTTTCCCAGCCTGTCTGTTGTTCGCCCAGTGCTGCCTGACGGTTTGCAACGATGAATGAAATGCCACTCAGTCCGCGCTCGTTTGCAACGATCATGCATTCTCCGAACGGTGAGGCATGAAAACCGTATTTGAATGTCATGCCTTCACCCCGGGACTTGAACTCGCCTGGTGTCACCGCATCAATGCTGACAAAAAGATCATGTAATCTGCCGGGGCCGGACAGGCCGGAATCAAAAGAGCTATCAAGGACGCTTGCCGATGATCGCAAGCACTGTTTCGCTTCCTGCAAGGTGAGCGCTTTCAGGAATTTTTTCGGGCTTATCCCGGCCCATTCACTGAAGGTCCGTTGCAGGTGATGCGGACTCATGCCGATATGCGAAGCAACATCTTCAAGCTCAGGCTGCTCCATGCGATTTTCAGCAATGTACTCAATAGCCCGGGCAATCTGCTTATAAAGCCTCGCCTGCGTTTTTGAACGCTCATCGGGCATAATATTTTTGGTCAGTATCGCTGTCATCCCTTGGCTCCATTGACTTATCTCTCGTATTCAAGTTCGGCCAATGTTATCGGGTCCAGGATTTCAACCCACCCGAAACTTGAGAATTTGCTGAGAATTAAGGCTCAAAATCAGTCACAACCCGCGCGCAGGGGAAGGTGACGCGGACCACGGTTCCTTTGCCGATATCGCTTTCAATGGCCAGTTCAGCCTGGTGCAATTCGGCCAACCGGCGGCTTAACGGCAATCCGAGACCGGCGCCTTCGTGTTCCCGGGTCATGGAATTGGCCACCTGACCGAAAGGTTCCAGTGCGATTTTGATGT
Source organism: Rhodospirillales bacterium (assembly GCA_030727885.1). GTDB lineage: Bacteria > Pseudomonadota > Alphaproteobacteria > Rhodospirillales > Casp-alpha2 > UBA4479. Next base: position 3,361 of record JANRAT010000083.1, read on the forward strand.
TTTCCTTGGCCATGCCCGTGCCGGTATCGCTGACTTCCAGATAAATCGAACCATCATCATTTGCATACCAGCCCAAGGATATCTTGCCGCCGTTTCCTGTAAACTTTATTGCGTTGGTCAGCAGATTCAGAATGATCTGCTTGATTCGGGTCTCATCCGCAAACAGGCGCACTTTGGGCGGTCTGTCATGATTCTCAATCCGGGTGCCGGCACGGTGTGCCCTTTCCTTGATCATGCGCAGACATTCTTCATTGATTTCACGCAGGCATAAGGCTTCTTCATCCAGCTTTAGCTCGCCGACCTCAATCTTTGATATGTCCAGAACGTCGGAAATAAGCCTGAGAAGATGACGCCCGGACCGATTGATATCGCCCAGGTATTCACTGACACTGTTCATGCCAAGGGTTTGGAAATCGGTCGATATCAGCAATTCCGAAAAGCCTATGACCGAATTCAGCGGGGTCCGTAATTCGTGAGACATATTTGCCAGAAAATCTGTCTTCGCGCGGTTGGCAAACTCGGCTTCTTCCTTGGCATTGATCAATGCTGTCTGTGCCCTTTTCAGCTCGGATATTTCGTTGCTGACGATAACCGTGTGGCCGCTTTGCAAGATGACAACGTCAATGTGCGACCACTCACCGGAGGAGCATTTGATCTCCATGCCGCCTTTAGGATTTTGGGGAAGATTGTTCCATTTTTGTAGCCATTCGACTTCATGGCCTTCAACACCGGTGATTGTGCCAAGCTCAATGAGCGCTCGCCCCCAGTCCTCATACCCGAAGCCAGGCATGCTGTGCCCGGTTATGAAGGGGTTATTGACGCGGATGGCCCGATTCGTCAGGACAAGATTATTTTCAGGGTCGAAGATCGCAATCCCAGCGCCACTGCGTTCCAGTGCCTGTATCAGTAAATCGCTGTATGTTTCGGCATGACTACGTTCCGTTATATCGCTGTAGGTTGTAACAAAACCATCTCCACTAGGCAGAGGCTTGCCAACAATTTCGATAATCGTGCCGTCAGGCCGGCTCCGTTGAAAAGAGTGCGGCATGAATTGCTGTGCGAGCTTTACCCGTTCGGCTGTTTGTTGATCTATGTCGCCCGGGCCATACTCTCCGCGTTCCGCGTTGTAGCGGATGAAATCGCTGAAGGGTCGGGGGAGTTCGGCAAATTCAACTGGAAAATCCAGTAATTGAATGAACTGGCTGTTGCAGAGGACGATATGTAATTCCCCATTCAAAATCCGCGTGACACTCAACCCCTGACCCATCGCATCCAGACTTTGCTGAACGAAATCCAGATCGTCGATGGTGCAACAGGTCGATGGAAGCTGTTTGCTGGACAATGGTTATTTCCGAATTTCCTACCCCGAAATGCAGAATAGCTTAAAAGAATGCAGGAATCGACGAATTCCACGGACCGAGTTCAACTTGACTGATTTTGGAGGAATAGTTGGAAAATGGTGCTGCCGCAGAGATTTGAACTCTGGACCTCTCCCTTACCAAGGGAGTGCTCTACCCCTGAGCTACGGCAGCGAACCTTTTTCAAAGGGTTTATGCGTGAAAGCTGAAAAAAGCCCTAAGCATTACCCTTAAGTGTTCCGGCATACCCTTTAGACAGGTATGCTATCCTCTGAGCCGGGGCGGCTCCTGAGGTGCGGCGGAACATGCCACAGGGTTATGCGCTAGGCAAGGCCGGAGAAACATTGAAAATGACGAATTTAAAAGCGCCGGAAAAGTCGGAGAAAGCAGAGTCCGAGCCTTTGCGAAAGCTTGAACGCAAAGCACGTGAAGCACGGGCATTGCGCGAAAACCTGAAGCGCCGGAAACAGCAATTGAAACTTCGTGAAAAAGATCAGCATTAACCTATCACGCCATATTCATGCCACACCGTTGATTGATACCGTGAGCTGCTTGCAAGGCGGTCCTCTGTCGCCTAAAAGCCGCGAGCGGGAAAATGACTGAATTTGAGGGATAAATGGATCGTATTCGGATAACTGGCGGACAGCCATTACATGGCGAAATCGAAATCGGTGGCGCCAAGAATGCAGCCCTGCCCTTGATGGCATCAGCGATATTGACGCCGCAGTCTCTTACCCTCGAGAATTTGCCAAGTGTTGCCGATATTCATGCCATGGGGAATCTTCTGGCCGAGCTTGGCGCCGAAGTCAAAATCGATGCCGTGGGACGACGTGTCACTATATCCGGCGAAAATCTGACCGAAACGACGGCTCCTTATGACATCGTGCGGAAAATGCGGGCGTCGGTTCTGGTGCTTGGGCCGTTGCTGGCCCGTTTCGGCGAGGCCAGAGTGAGCTTGCCGGGTGGCTGTGCAATCGGTACCCGCCCGGTCGATCTGCATCTCAAAGCCCTTGAACAGATGGGTGCGGTGATTGAACTCAGCGGTGGCTATATCAATGCACACGTCGAAGGCCGCCTGAAAGGCACCCACATCCTGTTCCCGATGGTTACCGTGGGCGGGACTGAGAATATCCTCATGGCGGCCGCTCTTGCCGATGGTGAAACCGTTATCGCCAACGCGGCGCGTGAGCCGGAAGTGACGGACCTTGCCCGATGCCTGCAGGCGATGGGGGCGGAAATTTCAGGGATCGGCAGCGATACACTGCACGTGATCGGCGTCAAGGAACTCAAAGGGGCGACTCACTCCATCGTGCCGGATCGGATTGAAACCGGCACGTACGCCATTGCGGCGGCGATTACCGGTGGTGATGTCCTGCTCAAGGGTGCCGAAATGGCCAATAATGAAGCCGTTTTCGGCCTGCTCAAGCGTGCAGGTGTTGATGTCATCAGCAATGACGCCGGCATTCGGATCAAGCGCCAGAACGGCAGAATTCGCGGCGTCGACGTGATGACCGAGCCGTATCCGGGATTTCCGACCGATATGCAGGCACAATTCATGGCGCTGCTGAGCCTCGCTGACGGGGCATCGATGATTACCGAGTCAATTTTTGAAAATCGCTTCATGCATGTCCCCGAGCTATTGCGCATGGGGGCCAACATCAATGTACACGGCTCTTCGGCGATTGTGCGCGGTGTCGGACGCCTTTCCGGCGCCCCGGTCATGGCGACGGATCTCCGGGCCTCCGTGTCACTGGTGCTGGCCGGTCTGGCAGCTGAAGGGGTTACGGACGTCAACCGGGTCTATCACCTGGATCGCGGCTATGAACGGATCGAGCAAAAACTGGCAGCCTGTGGCGCAATCATCGAGCGGGTTTCTGCCTGAAAGGCGCCTGATGCGTCATATACGGCTCTAGGACGAAGTCGTTAATTTCCGCATCCACTCTGGCAATCCGCTGCAAAAACCTCTAAGTATGCCTCGCTTTCGCCCACTGGCGGAAGCTGTACCCATTGCAAGGGGTAAGGAAACGTGACGTCTAACGAAAAAATCGTATTGGCATTGCCCAAAGGCCGCATCCTCAAGGAAGTGATGCCACTGGTACGTGCTGCAGGCATCGAGCCGGAACCGGCGTTCGAAGACAAGGACGCAAGGCAGCTCAGATTTACCACCAACCGGCCGGAACTCGACATCATTCGTGTCCGCTCGTTTGACGTGGCGACGTTTGTCGCATTCGGCGCCGCGCATCTGGGCGTTGCCGGCAATGACGTCCTGATGGAATTTGATTATCCGGAAATCTATGCACCGCTGGATCTGAATGTCGGTCACTGCCGGCTTTCTGTTGCCGAGCCCAAGGATCTTGCCGGTGAAGATGATCCGCGCACATGGTCTTCGGTTCGGGTCGCCACCAAGTACCCGCTTTTGACCCGCAAGCACTTTGCGGCGCGCGGTGTTCAGGCCGAATGCATCAAGCTTAACGGTGCGATGGAACTGGCGCCGACGCTGGGGCTTTGTCGCCGTATCGTTGATCTGGTTTCAACCGGCGCGACGCTTGAAGCCAATGGCCTGGTTGAGATCGAGACGATTTGTCAGATTACCTCCAGACTGTGCGTCAACCGTGCCGCGTGGAAAACCCGTGCCGATGAAATCGGCGATTGGGTGCAGCGTTTCCGGGAGGCGACCGATGCCGTTGCGGCTTGATCAGCGCCAGGCGGATTTCGAAGCACGGTTCAAAGCCCTTTTATCCGAAAAGCGCGAAACCGAAGTTGATGTCATCGATACCGTCAAAGCGATCCTGGCGGATGTAAAAAAACGTGGCGATCAGGCACTGATCGACTACACGACGAAATTCGACCGCTATCCGCTGACTCGTGAGACCATTCGCGTTTCCGCTGAAGAAATTGCCTCCAGCCGAGCCAAATGCGATCCGGCGACGCTGGACGCACTGGCCATAGCCTATCAGCGCATTGTTACCTTCCATGAACGCCAGCGCCCGGAAGATCTGAGCTTCATTGATGAAGAGGGGATCAGTCTCGGTTACCGCTGGACGCCTGTTGGGGCTGCCGGGCTCTACGTACCGGGTGGCACGGCGGCTTATCCGTCGTCGGTTTTGATGAACGCGGTGCCGGCCAAAGTCGCGGGTGTCGAGAGATTGGTGATGGTGGTGCCGACACCGGACGGGATTATCAACCCGCTGGTCATGGCGGCGGCCGAGCTTGCAGGCGTGGACGAGGTTTACCGGATAGGTGGCGCGCAGGCGGTTGGTGCTCTGGCCTACGG
>JANRAT010000084.1:0-7320 GCA_030727885.1 Rhodospirillales bacterium
GTGAGTGGGATCTGACCAGCCGCACCAAGCTGATCGAGTATGCTGAAAAACATCAGATTCCGGTGCCAAAGGACAAGCGCGGCGATGCACCGTTCAGCCAGGATGCCAATCTGCTGCACATCTCGTCGGAAGGCAAAATTCTGGAAGACCCATGGGTTGAGCCGGATTACGAACATATCCTGTCCCGCATGGTGACGCCGATGGCCGCCCCGGACCGTCCTGAAGAAATCACCATCGATTTCGAACATGGCAATCCGGTCGCCATCAACGGCGAGAAGATGAGCCCGGCGACCCTGCTGACCAAACTCAACGAATTGGGTGGACGCAACGGCGTCGGTTGTCTCGATATCGTCGAGAACCGGTTCATCGGCATGAAGTCCCGCGGTGTATACGAGACCCCGGGCGGAACCGTGCTGTTCCATGCGCATCGTGCCATGGAAAGCATCACGCTTGAACGCGGCGCCATGCACACCAAAGACGAAATGATGCCGCGCTATGCCGAACTAGTTTACAACGGTTTCTGGTTTGCCCCGGAACGCGATATGCTGCAGGCCGCTATCGACCATGCTTCGCAGCGCGTCACCGGCACCGTGCGGCTCAAGCTCTACAAGGGCAATGTCATCATCACCGGCCGCAAGTCACCCAACTCTCTGTATGACGAAGCAATGGTGACGTTCGAGGAAGATTCCGTTTACGACCAGCACGACGCCGAAGGCTTCATCAAGTTGAATGCCCTGCGTCTCCGCCTGCTGGGCCGGCGTTAACCACATTTATCCACAGGTCATCAAACCGGGCCCCCGAAAGGCCCGGTTTTCCTGAACTCCCCAGGTAGGTTGACCGGTGCACTCATTTCCGACAAAGTTGCATTAACCATACACGTGCATAAAGGGGATGTGTGGAAATGGCTGCTCTTAAGGTAATTCTGTATTTTCTCTCAGGGTTTGTCGTCATCGCCGGTGCTGTTTGTATCGGTATTTTCTTCACCAACGGATCGGTCCCGGCGCTCGGCAGCGGCGTCTTGATGCTCTGCTTCGGATTTGCCGGACTATTGCTGTCGATATTTCTCGCGCCGATCATCCGCACCTTCCGACAGGAACGAACGCATCAGGGGCGCCCGATAGCCTAACCTGACGAGCATTCAAATCCGGGTTTATTTCGGAATCGGTTTCAATCCTGCTTCGAGTTATTCGTGGAATGTACACAGCGTGGGATCCCGCTCGATCCAGTAGCTGTAAAGCGCAATCGGCGCCAGCGTCAGATCGACCCCCTTCATGGTTGCCTGCCTGGCAACACTGCCGGTCAGAACGTAAGCCGTTGCCTCGGGATTATTGTCGCGCACGAAGTTAACCAGCTGATCGGGGCGTGTGTCCGAGCGGACATAGGCGTTTGACCAGTCGAGATCATAAACATGGTCCGGCTTGCCGGTTTCCGGGTGCAGCGTCAACAGATCAATGGCACCCCCCCGCCAGCTCGCATAATACAAATTCTCAATCGCCCCGGAGCCCAGCCATTGTGATACCAGAGCGGTTTCGGCCAGCCGTTGAAAGGCCTGATCCGACGGCGGAACCGGTGCAAACAGGGCTGCATACAGAGACGGACTGGTCAGATATGCCTTGAAGAATACCTGCCGCTGGAACCGCTTGGCGTCACGGTCGACACGATTGACACGGCGGATCAGGAAAGCCTGTTCCAGATAATCGAGATACTTGCGCAGCGTGTTTTTGGCGATGTTGGTCGCTTTGGCCAGATCATCCATGGAAATTTCACGACCGGTATTGAAGGCCAGCAGGCCGAACAACCGGTTCAGTTCCTGCGGGTCGTTGACGCCGGCGAGCGAAGCCAGATCCTTGTGCAAAACCCGGTCGGCAACGCCGTCGCGGATGAACGCAGGCGCCGGAACACCATCCTTACCAGACAAAATGCCTTCCAGAAAGCCGCCGAAATTGACGTAGCGATGAAATTCCTGATTGAGGGCCGGCAAGGCTTTCGGCTCTAGCGTCATCGCGCCTTTCTGATGGTCTGCCTGCCCGGCACCAAAAAGCACCTCCTCGGTGCCGCGAAAGCGCATGAACTCAAGGAACGTCAGCGGCGGCAGCACAAAGATCTCCATTCTGTCGTTGTGCACTTTTTTGCCGCTGACAATGGAGGGGGTGCCGGACGATATGGCACAGATCACTTTAGCCCTTTTGCGCATGCTGGCCAGCGACAGCAGTCCCTGTTCCCAGTCCTTGGCATACTGGACTTCGTCAAAAAACACATAAATCTCGGCATTTGGCCCGTGTCGATAGCGGCGACAGAACATTTCGAACAATGTCGCCAGATCTGCTGCGGTATAACTGGGGGTCGTCATCGAGCAATAAAAAACGTTCGTCGGCGGCACGCCGTGTTCGATCAGCTGCGCAACCATCTGTCGCATCATCACGGTTTTGCCGGCCCGCAAAGGCCCTGCCAGAACCAGCACATTGCCCTGGTCAATATTCATGGCACGGTCGAAAAATGCCGCAAAGAAGGCTCGTTTCGGCGGATTTTTGAAGGCGACCCGGGTTTTTTCGGTAAATTCCCACCACGGATTGTCAAACGCCAGCCGGTGAAACAGATCGTTGTCGGTAATGGTATGCATAAATCCCCGCTTCATACCCGCCGACGGCTACACTCAAGGAAGCCGTTGGTTCGGCCCCCGGGTCATGCATTGATGATCAATGACATGATCTTATTATAACATATCGAAGAATTCGCCTTATTTTACAGTCCTGTCAAGGACTTCCAGACCAAATCAGATTTTCTTTATGAGCTTGTCAACGCGCAACTGAATTTCCGGGACCAATTCGGCCTCAAACCATGGGTTTTTGCGGGCCCAGGCGGTTGTCCGCCAGCTCGGATGAGGCGTCGGGATGACATCCGGGCCATAATCCCGCCATGCCGCAACGGTTTCCGTCATGGTCCGTTTGCGCGCCTCACCCAGGCAATACGCTTGTGCATACATGCCAACAAGTAAGGTCAACCGAACATCCTTAAGGTGCGCACGCAATGAGTCGTGCCATGTCGGTGCGCATTCCGGCCTGGGCGGGAGATCTCCGCCCTTCAGATCACGGCCCGGATAACAAAACCCTGTCGGCATGATTGCAATCTGCGCCGTATCATAGAAAACATCACTGCCGAGGCCCATCCAGTCACGCAGCCGGTCACCGGACGGATCGTCCCACGGAATGCCGCTGGCGTGGACTTTCGTGCCGGGCGCCTGGCCGATAATCAGGATGCTGGCCGTCGCGCTGATTCGCACCACCGGTCTTGGCCCAAGCGGCAAATGATCCCGGCAAATCTCACAGGCGCGGACCCGCCTGAGAAGTCCCTCCAAGGTTTCCCATACTTGTGCCATAATTTCTCCATACCATATCTGATAAAATCGGAAATGACCGATTTTACTGATTTTGAGGCACCATGAACGAACATCCGGATTTGAAGCCACACAAGCGGACATATACGGTACTGGGCTTTCTGAGCCTGCTTGGCGTCGCCATCGCCCTGCATTTCATGTCTGCAAAGCTCACAACCGCACCTGAGCCCTCACAAGCGACAACGGAGGCGGTTGAAAGCCTGCCACCGATTAGTGCGACTGATATTCATAGTGACCTTGGTTATGCGCTCGATCAGGTCGCTCAGGGCAAAATCGTGCCACCGGTGTTTGTCAACACGCTCAAGGTCGATCTGGACCGGATTCCTGACATCAGCGAAAAGAAGGAAACTTTCTTTCGCATCATGCTGCCGCACATTGCCAGCGAAAATGACAGGATTCGCGCCGAGCGGGCGAAAATAATCAGCGATCCGGAAAATGTCCCGGATACGCTTTATGACAAATACGCTGTCGAGCATGGCGACATCAACGAACTGCTGGCCCGCATCGATGTCGTGCCTGCGTCACTGGTGTTGTCCCAGGCGGCGATCGAAAGCGGCTGGGGGACATCCCGGTTTGCCCGTGACGGCAACAACTTCTTCGGCATGCGGACATATGATGCAGACAGCAAAGGTATAGAACCGAAGCAAGCCGACGGCTTCAAGGTGATGGTGTTCAAGGACATCGCCGACAGCGTCCGGGCCTACATGAAAAACCTAAACACCAACAATGCCTATAACGAATTCCGCATGGCACGCGCCCAGCACAGGACACAGGACCGGGTGCCGACCGGGCGTACGATGGTCAATTTTCTGACTGCCTATTCGGAGATCCCTGAAAAATATGTCACTCTGCTGCTCGGCATGATTGATCACAACAATCTTGATCGTTTTGACGGGGTCCGCCTCGATGGCGGACGGCGCGACAGCAAATAAGGCCGGCTATCAGATCCGGCTGAGCAGACCCTCGACATAGGCCGGGACAATATCACTGGCCGATCCGTAAAGAGCTTCCGCAAATGCTGTCGCCCCCGAGGACGGCTCCAGATTAAGCTCGACCGTATGGCCCATGCCGTAGTGGCGGACAGCCTCGACAAAGCCTGCCGCCGGGTAAACATTACCCGATGTGCCGATCGACATGAACAGACCGGCTCCTGCCAGCGCAGCCTCGATCGCGTCCATCGCGAGCGGCATCTCGCCGAACCAGACCACATGCGGGCGCAGCCCGCCCATACTGCCGCAGATCAGACACGACATGCTTTCCGACAAATTATGCCGACACGGCTGCACGTCACCGCAGTGCATGCAGCGCGATTTCAACAGCTCGCCATGCATGTGGATCAACGCCCTGCTGCCGGCGCGCTCATGCAGATCATCGATGTTCTGTGTTACCGTCAGCACACCTCCCGGCCACGCCTGTTCCAGCCGGGCCAATGCCAGATGTGCAGCGTTCGGCTTTATGGCTTCATCCAGCAGGCCATTGCGGCGGGCATTGTAAAAGGCATGCACACGGGCCGGGTCGCGGGCAAACGCCTCCGGAGTGGCAACGTCCTCGATGCGCACCTTTGACCAGATACCACCGGCATCCCGGAAAGTGTCGAGCCCCGACTCCTTCGAGATGCCGGCCCCCGTCAGGATCACGATCGGTGCCGTTGTTTCGATCATCGTCCCTTGCATCCCTTGCCCATTCGTTGTCACTTCATGATAATCTCGCCAGCATTCTTGCCAAGCCAAGCCATCAGGAAAAACAATGGTCCGCGTTCTGTTCGTCTGCCTCGGCAACATCTGCCGCTCACCCACTGCCGAAGGGGTGTTTCGTGATCTCGTCCGTCGTGAAGGCCTGCAAGCCACGATCAAATCCGATTCCTGCGGCACCAGCGACTGGCACATCGGCGATCCGCCGGATGCGCGCGCCACTGCCGAAGCGCTTCGGCGGGGCATTCGCATAGATGATCTCAAGGCGCGGCAGATCAGTACCGCAGATTTTGCTGATTTCGATTATGTGCTTGGCATGGACAATCAGAACATCAACAAGCTGACCGCACTGTGCCCGCAAGCGTATCTCAGCAAGGTCCAGCTGTTTCTTGATTTTGCGCCCGAGGTGAACTTGCGTGAAGTGCCTGATCCGTATTACGGCGGCGATGACGGCTTCAGCAATGTCTTCGACATGATCGAAGCGGCCTCGAACGGGCTTCTCGCCGATATCCGCAAATACCATATCGATGTCTGACCCTATTTCACATTTGCAAACGTCCGGGAGACAGACCGCGTGCTGATCATCTTTGATTGCGACGGCGTCCTGGTCGACAGCGAGTTGATCGCCAACAGGGTTCTGGCCGCTCAATTGAGCCGATACGGCTATCCGACAACCGCCGCTGAATGTCGTCAGAAATACATCGGCCACACCATTCCCGGCGTCATCAAGATGGTCGCCGAGGACGGCGTCGAACTGCCCGAGGACTTCGAGGCGATATTACGGGAAAAGGATGCCGAAGCGTTTGCCCGGGAATTGCGGCCGGTCATCGGCATGCAGGCAACGCTCGAGCAACTGCGCCCGATCCCGAAATGCGTCGCCTCGTCCGGCAGTCCGGATAAAATCCGCAGCAATCTCAAGACCACCGGTTTGCTCAGTTATTTCGACCCGAACCTGTTTTCGGCGCGCGATGTTAAAAAACCGAAACCGGCGCCGGATATTTTTCTGCTTTCAGCAAGCCGCATGGGCTTTGCCATCGATCAGTGCACGGTCGTTGAAGACACGCCCTTTGGCATCGAAGGCGCCAAGCGCGCCGGCATGCGGGCATTCGGTTTCATCGGCGCTTCACACCGGATACCTGCGGATGAAAAAGTCTTGCTGAAGGCGGGGGCTGATCTGGTCTTTAACGACATGACGCAACTGCCGAGCCTGCTCTGAACTAGTTCAGCGGATAGACCACCAAAGGCTCATAGATGGCGCCTTCGCGAGCCAGATGCGAGCGATACAGAATGAACTGGTCGACCGTAAAGGGCGACATGCCCAGTGTATCGTGCGTCTCGATCCACTGCCCGACATCCTCGGCCCGTGCCAGCTTGAGCCGCGCCAGCGTTATGTGCGGTTTGTATTTTCTGTTCTCGCGCTCAAACCCTGCCTTGACCGTGGCCGTCTCGATGCGGCCATGCAGATACATCAGCGTCGGGTTGTTTTCGATACCCGTCCAGACCGATTTTATTTTCGAGCCACGGTCAAAATAACCGTAATCACTGCAGCGCAGTTCAAACGCCGGCATCTTGATGTCGCTTAATTCCGTGTCGAGATCACGGGCCTGTTCGCGGCTGGTCTCGCCACAGAAATTGAGGGTGATATGCATGCCTTCCGGGCGGACCCAGCGCGCACCCCGTATACCCGCAGAAATTGCCGCAAGCTGGCTTTTCAGGGTATCCGGAACAGGGATGGCGATAAACAGGCGCATGGCGGATCAGGAGTCCGTATTCGTGAAGTCGGGCGCGATTCCGTTGCCAACTTTGGCCGTCAAGCCGCTCGACTGTCAAGAGGTCCCGGGACGGTCATCAAAAGATCATCCGAATGCCAGCAGCACCCCGGTATAGCCATACAGGCGGTCGTTGGAAATTTCACCGCCGGCGTAAAAGCCAATCACCGGCACCCCGTCCAGACCGGCCGAGATGATTTCCGCTTCAGCGGTTTCACTACCAAACATGCCAGGGCCGCGCGCCACACACGAAACATAAATGGCGCCTCTGGACTTGCCCGGCATGCGCTGTTTGACGTCTTCCAGCATGCGATCGAGATCACGGCGGGCACTCATCGGATCGCGTCTGACAAATATCACACGATCCCCAGGCGCCACCTCCGTGGCGACGCCGAGCCAGCCGTGTTCCGTGTCGATGGCCATCAGGTTGCGGACCAGATAATCCGCGGTGGTATCGCTGCCGCTG
>JANRAT010000084.1:7366-7966 GCA_030727885.1 Rhodospirillales bacterium
AAGGCGACATGCACATAGCCGGCAACGCGCTGCAGATCCCGCGCCAGGATTTCGCCGATATCCTCCTTGAACACCTCGACCGCCGAACGCCCGTCGATTTCGGTAATCACGTTGCCTTCGCCACCGGTGATCTCATGCACTTCGCCGAGCGGGCTGCAGCCTTGTGAAAGTCCGACCGTAACCGGCACATCCGGTGCGAACAGGGCACCGGAAACACCGCCGGCACCGAGATCATCGGCAAGCTGGTGCTGGGCACCCCGCGAACAGGTCAGGCCGCCAACCAGATAGGCGCCCGAGCGCTTGGACAAGGTTGCAATCAGTTCAGCCAGTGCCGGCGTCGTGCCGTCGGCATGAACAAGCGCCGATGTCGGGCAAACGGTCTCCGCCCACTCCATCAACTCGTCGGGCCAGCGGTCCGGGATCGGCGTCCGGGTAATCAGACGGTAATCGTTGCTGGCAACGTCGAGAATCATCGCTGCCGCCGCCGGCCGGTCAAAGGCCGCCTTATCATTGGCGACGACGCCGAGGCCGAGCGTGCCGATCCATGTCTCGATGCCGGTCGATTGCCGCAATGCCTGGGCGATCGATTTGAAATCGTCG
>JANRAT010000085.1:0-296 GCA_030727885.1 Rhodospirillales bacterium
CGGCCATGAGCAGATCGTCAGCTGACAGGGATTTTTCAACAGCCCCTTCCTGATCCAAAACGCATTGCCGCATGACACCTGGCAGCGCTCCATCGACCAGCGGCGGCGTGGCCAACACACCGCCAAACAGGCAAAATATATTTGCCGCACTGGCTTCTGCGACCATCCCTTTTGAGTTCAGCATGATAGCGTCTTCAGCTCCCGCTGCGGCGGCTTCACGTCTGGCCAGAATGGAGTCCAGATAATTTGTGCTTTTGATTTGCGACAGAGGCGAGCGTTCATTTCGGCACGTCACT
>JANRAT010000085.1:306-7944 GCA_030727885.1 Rhodospirillales bacterium
GAGGCCGCACACCGCGAGGGCCATTGCCGCGCAGCAGTGTCACCCGAACTGAGCCTTCCGGTATCCCTTCTGTTCTGGCAACGCAGGCAATTGCATCCAGCATCTCTTCGCTGGACACAAGAACCGGCAAGCCCAGCAGGTCCGCTCCCCGTTCAAGGCGCTCGACATGTTTTTTGAACCGCAATGGCATACGGTCGACAAAAGCCACGGTTTCAAAGATGCCGTCACCCAGCAAGACGCCCCGGTCCGTGGCATCAATGGCGCCAGACGCATCAACCATTAAGCCGTTACGCCAAATCTTCATGACCGCTTCACCCCGGCAACGCTGTCCAGCAACGGTTGCGCCTTGGTGCGCATTTCCTCGTACTCGGAAGCCGGGTCACTGTCGGCGACAATGCCGCCACCGGCATGGGCCGAGATTGTCCGTCCGGAAACCATCATTGATCGGATCACGATATTGGAGTCCATCGCGCCATCCATACCAGCCCAGAAAATACTGCCACAATAGGCGGCCCGGCATGAAGGCTCCAGTTCATGGATAATCTGCATGGCGCGGATTTTCGGCGCCCCCGTAATCGAGCCGCCGGGAAATGTTGCCCGAAACAGATCCACGGCATCATAACCCGGGCGCAGCTTGCCGATCACTTCGGAGACCAGGTGATGGACCCGGGCAAAGGTTTCCAACTCACACAACGCTGTCACCCCGACACTGCCGATCAGTGAAACTCTGGAAATGTCGTTTCGCAACAGATCGACAATCATCAGATTTTCAGCCCGGTCTTTTGCACTCTCCGTCAATTCAACAGCAAGGGCCGCATCAAGTTCGGGCACGTCGCCGCGCGGTCTGGTGCCTTTGATCGGTCGCGCAGAAATTCGGCCTGTCGCATCAAGGCGCAAAAACCTTTCTGGCGATGCGCTTAACAACTTGTGATCTTTACCGCACGAGAGATATGCCGCGAACGGTGCCGGCGATGCCCACCTGAGACGCCGATACAGCATAAAAGGATCAAGGCCTTCGGGTAACTGAGCAACGGCCCGTGTGGTGATGTTCGCCTGAAAGATGTCGCCGGCATAAATATAATCGATGGTCTTTTGCACGGCTGCTTCATATTCGGCCCTGTCCATTTCCCATTGCCACGTCGCAACCGGCGTACTGTCAATCGGGGCCAGGGATCCATGTTTACCAAGCTTGCCGGCCAACGTTTCAATTCGCCGTGTCGGCGATGGCCGACCCGCTGCAACGTCCGAGCCGACTACCCAGGCTTTTCGCTCGAACGTATCGAAGGCGACAATCGTGTCATAAAATCCGACTGACAGGCAGGGGAAGTCATTGCCGTCTTTTGCCTCGGGCATCCGTTCGATTGCACCACCAAGTTCGTAGCCGAGAACCCCGCACAAACCTGTCTGGAACGGTGGCAGGTTCGGATCCGTATCCAGTCTGGCGCTGTGCAGCATCGCACGCAGTTTGGCGAACGGATCGACGCGGTGCAGATCTCCGGCGTACAGGGTCACCGTGTCAACTGGGTCGACCGCGATATAGGCATAGCGGCCTCGTCCGCCGCCTTCATCGGCACTGTCCAGGAACGCGGCAACAGGGTCACCGGTAAACAGCTGGAAGGCTGCCACCGGTTCGATGTAGGGAATTTCTTTATGCGCGGGTCTGGCCATCCGTTACGCCCAGGCTCTCGGCAACTCCGTTCAGAAGCTGTCGCCGAGTAAGCGATCCGGCGGGGCATGCCCGTCAACGAACGTCTTGATATTAATCAGGACCTTTTCGCCCATGTCCATGCGGCCTTCGTAGGTAGCAGAACCCATGTGCGGCAAAAGTACGACATTGTCGAGAGCGAGAAGTTTCGGGTTTACCGCCGGTTCGTGCTCGAACACATCAAGTCCGGCACCGGCGATATCGCCGTTGGCCAGCATTCTGGTCAGGGCGTTTTCGTCAATGATCTCACCCCGCGCCGTATTGATGATAACGGCATTTTCACGCAGCAGCTTGAGGCGTCTGGCCGACAGCAGATGATAGGTTGCCGGCGTATGCGGACAGTTTACGGAAACGAAATCCATTCTGGCCAGCATCTGGTCGAGGCTTTCCCAGTATGTCGCTTCAAGAGCGGTTTCAACCGATTCCGGCACTTGCCGACGGTTGTGATAGTGAATGGACAGGCCAAAACCTTTTGCCCGGCGGGCAACCGCCTGACCGATCCGGCCCATGCCTATAATGCCGAGACGCTTGCCATAAATACGATGCCCGAGCATCCATGTGGGGGACCAGCCCGGCCAGTCGCCGGAACGGAGTTTGCGTTCGGCCTCGGTCAGACGTCTGGGCACTGCCAGCAGCAAGGCCATGGTCATATCCGCCGTGTCTTCGGTCAGGACATCCGGGGTATTGGTAATGGTAATGCCGCGCTGACGGGATGAAGCCAGATCAATGTGATCGACCCCGGCGCCATAGTTGGCGATCAGACGAAGGTTCGGCCCGGTCTGGCTGAGGATTCTGGCGTCAATACGATCCGTAACCGTCGGTACCAGGACGTCAGCGATTTTTACCGCTTCTGCCAGTTCCGCTGCTGTCATCGGTTGATCGTCCAGATTTAGGCGGACGTCAAAAAGTTCCATCATCCTGGTTTCGATCGCATCCGGGAGTTTCCGGGTGACGACGACGATTGGCTTATTGCGTGGCATCCCATAGCCCTTTCAAAGCACTTTGTTAGTCGTGGCCATAGCAATCCGCGACTGGCTTGTCCAGCAACTTGACCAGTTATGCGACCTGCAACTTGACCGAAGCCGTTCGGGTGGCGATAAACACTACATGAGAAACCCAAAATTACGCATTCAAACTATTGTTTTAGCGCTATTCTTTATCGCTGGCCTATTAAGCGCCAGCATCAGTGCCGGCCTTGCCCAGACTCAGGGCTCAGGTCTCCCGCTACCCCGATTTGTCAGCTTGCGGGCTTCAGAGGTCAATCTGCGTACCGGACCCGGCGTCCAATATCCGGTCGAATGGATCTTCCAGCGGGAATCCCTGCCGGTCGAGATCATCAAGGAATACAGGACCTGGCGGCTGGTTCGGGACTGGGAAGGCACCCAGGGCTGGATGCATCAGAGCATGCTTTCAGGCAAGCGGACGTTTCTGATCACCGGCAAGGAGCGGACGATTCGTGCCCAGCCGGAAGTCAAAAGCCGCGCCGTCGCCATCGCCGAGATTAATGCCATCGGAGAATTACTGTCCTGTCCAGGCTCCACCGGCTGGTGTCAGGTCCGCGTCAAAGGAGTCGAAGGCTGGTTACGGCGAGTCGAATTCTGGGGCGCGTATCGCAACGAATCTTTCGAATAGCCGAAGAGCGCCCATTTACTTCAGGCCAGATCTTTCACCAGCGCCGCACGCGTTTTATCACCGAGAATCGCCAGATGACCGTATTTTGCATGATTGATGCCGAGCACAACCCGCGTATCCGGTGCCTTGAACAAGGCCGCCTGCGCATCCGTGAACGGAAAGTGGATGAACTGCACTGAGGATGCCTTTCCGTCCGCTGTGGTGCGATCTACATCCTCTTCCGGAACACCTTTGACGACTTCACCGGCAAACTCGAAAGAAATGGTCTGCTCAACACCGCCAAGTCCCGACAGAAACGTACGGCGGCGATTTTCATCTTCAATTTCAAACATCAAAGTTGCGACCAGTTCCCGGCCGTTGGGAATAAGCGGGTTGTAGGCTGCAAGTTCGTCGGCGATCTGCGCATCACCGCCTTTTTCGATATACAGCATCTCGTGAATCTGCTGCCACATGGTTTCATAGCTCTCGAAATAGAACGTCGCATCCGGGCCACACGATACCCGGCGATCGCGTTTGATCAGCGACATCGCCGCACGCCGTTCCTTGCGGATTTTTGCATACGCCTCCATCGGCATGATGTCTTCACGGGTTATTGCGGTTTTCATCATCAACAAATCTCCATCTGCACGTACCATTAAAGGCCATAGGCCTTGGCAAAAAGCTCAACGGGATGTTGAAAGCTTTCTATGGTATCGGTCGGTTTGCCGAGCATCCCGATACCCTGAACAATTTGATCGCGGGCCAGCGGACATTCGGAAAGGACATATTTGCTGGCGACGTCCGCGGCTTTCTTTGCCACCGGTTTGCCGATTTTCATGCCGACTTCAAAGTTATCCTTCATGATTCCCCACGAGCCGCCATGTCCCGAACACCGTTCAATCACGGTCAGTTCAACATCAGGGATCAACCTCAGCATTTCCGCCGCTTTCTGACCCATATTCTGGGCCCGGGAATGGCAGGAAATGTGCACGGTCACACCTCCGTCGAGCGTGCCTAACCCTTCGGCAATCCCTTCGCCCTTGGCAATCGACACCATATACTCGGTGATGTCCGAGGTCGCCGCACTCAGCTTCTTGACGTTTTCGTCATCGGTGACAATCAGCGGCCATTCGAATTTCAGCATCAAGGCACACGAAGGCACCAGCGCGATGACGTCATATCCTTTTTCGATCCAGGGTCGCAGATCTTCGGCCGTGGACTTGGCGCTGTCGGCGACCGCCGCGATGTCGCCCTGTTCCAGTTGCGGCATGCCGCAGCAGCGGGGATAGACAACTTCGGTCTCGACACCGTTTTTGGCAAGTATCGCCCGCGCCGCGACACCAATCGACGGATTGTTGTAATTGGCAAAGCAGGTCGCATAGAGAACGGCCTTGCGCCCGAACGCAGGGGCATCCTTGTTTACGGCGGGCACCTCGGTGTGTTCGGTAAACGGCAGAGACGTGAATTCAGGTAATTTTGCTTTGCGGTGAACACCCAGAGCAACTTCCATGGCCGGGCGGGTCAGCGCATTGCCGCATTTGCTTGCCCAGTTCGCCAGACCGGCAACCTTGCTGGCAATTTCACCATTTCGGTCGGTTTGTGTGAGTTGCTTTGCGGCAAACGGCACGGCGCCTTTCTTCTGCTCGACGGCGCGGTAACGCAGCATCAGATGCGGGAAATCGAGATTGAATTCATGCGGCGGCACATATGGGCACTTGGTCAGAAAGCACATGTCGCACAGCGTGCAGGCATCAACGACCGGTTTGAAATCCTTGCTGTCGACACTATCCAGCTCGCCGGTGGCTGACTCATCAACCAGATCGAACAAACGCGGGAAACTGTCGCACAGATTGAAACAGCGTCGGCAGCCATGGCAGATATCAAAGACACGATGCATTTCGGCATCAAGCTTGGCTTCATCATAAAAATCCGGATCTTCCCAGCGGATCGGATGTCGGACAGGGGCTTCAAGGCTGCCTTCACTCATGACGGTGCTCCAATAAAGTAATCTGTGTCATCACAATGAACGTTGATAATGAAGGGGGGCAAATGCCCCCCTTCGGTATCCGTATCGCACTAAAAAGGGCGATTAATCGAGGGTATCAAATGCCTTCTGGAAACGGCCGGCGTGTGACTTTTCAGCCTTTGCCAGCGTCTCGAACCAGTCGGCGATTTCATCGAAGCCTTCTTCGCGAGCGGTTTTCGCCATGCCCGGATACATATCCGTGTATTCATGGGTTTCACCGGCAATCGACGCCTGCAGATTCAGGCTGGTGCCGCCAATCGGCTTACCGGTTGCCGGATCGCCTGTTTCTTCGAGGAATTCCAGATGGCCATGCGCATGGCCGGTTTCACCTTCGGCGGTAGACCGGAAAACAGCAGCAACGTCGTTGTAGCCTTCTACATCAGCCTTCTGGGCGAAATACAGATAGCGACGGTTGGCTTGGGATTCACCGGCAAATGCCGCTTTCAGATTGTCTTCGGTCTTTGTTCCCTTGAGGGACATATGATCCTCCTTGTTATCTTGATCGATCTGATAATTTCACATCGTGGGCAGAGTGCCCGTGCACCATAGCACTATGACTCGCACACAAGCACGAGTCAATACTTTAGAGCCGTTCTAAAGAGAGAAAGTCAGTCCTGGCGAACGCGGATAACGACATCAACGCGAGAGATTTTTGCCCCGCCCGGCGGCGTCGGCAGACTTGAAACGACCACTTCATCGGCGTGAACGTCTTCAAGGTGACCATCGTTTTCAAAGTAGAAATGATGGTGATTGGAGGTGTTGGTATCAAAGTAGGAGCGCCCCGCTTCTACGGCGATTTCCCGCAAAAGCCCGGCCTGGGTAAACTGATGCAGCGTGTTGTATACCGTCGCCAGGGATACCGAAACTCTGGCTGTGGTCGCTTCCTTGTGCAGCATCTCGGCACTGATATGGCGATCCTCGCCGCGGAACATCAGCTCGGCCAGCGCTATGCGTTGGCGTGTCGGACGCAGATTAGCGTCACGAAGTTTGCTGATAATGGGCGTGTATCGTTTTTCTGTGGTCATGGTATTTACATAATTAACTCTGCTGAAAAACGCAACACCACTGTAAAATCACGCCTCGTCCGTTTTTGGAAACGGCACGCCGATAATATTATAGCCGCTATCAACGTACTGCACGGAGCCTGTCACGCTGAGCGACAAATCGGAGCACAGATAAAGTGCCGAGCCGCCAATATCATCCAGCTGCACATTACGGCGCAGCGGAGCCTGTTGTTCGTTCCACTTGTAAATATGGCGTGAACCGGCAATTGCGCTGCCGGCAAGGGTGCGCATCGGCCCGGCGGAAATCGCATTAACGCGGATATTGTCTGGACCGAGATCGGACGCAAGGTAGCGAACGCTGGCTTCAAGGGCCGCTTTCGCAACACCCATGACGTTATAATTCGGTACGACTTTTTCCGCTCCATAGAACGACAACGCAACCATGCTGCCGCCGTTGATCATGTGCGGGGCGGCATGTCGCGCCAGAGACGTGAAAGAATAACATGACACGTCCATGGTGCGCCGGAAATTGTCACGGGTTGTCTGCACATATTTGCCCTTGAGTTCCTGCTTGTCGGAATAGGCAATCGCATGGACGACGAAATCTATCGATCCCCAGGCATCGGCACAGGCACCGACAGCGGCGGCAATGGAATCTTCATTCTCGACATCGCAAGGCACAACAATACTGGACCCGACATCTTCGGCCAGTGGGCGAACGCGTCGTTCAATGGCATCGTTCTGATAGGTAAAGGCCAGTTCGGCACCGTGAGCCGCCAGCGTGCTGGCGATCCCCCAGGCAATGGAATGATCATTGGCAACGCCCATGATCAAACCACGCTTGCCATGCATAAACTTGGATTTTCCTCCAAGCAGGCTGGCCGCATCCGTAGGCTTTTGTTCGTTCACGGGGTCAAGCCTCGTAACGCTTGAATGCCAAAGTGGCATTGGTGCCGCCGAATCCGAAGCTGTTCGACATGACACAGTTCAGATCAATATTCTCAATCAGCGTCGAGACGACATCAACATCGCCAGCCTCGGGATCAAGGTTGTCGACGTTTGCAGAGGCTGCGATGAATTTATTGTTCATCATAATCAAGGAATAAATCGCCTCGTGTGCGCCGGTTGCTCCCTGCGAATGCCCCGTCAGTGATTTTGTCGATGAGATTTTCGGCCTGTGTGCACCAAAGACACTCATGATCGCTTTCAGTTCGGTAATATCGCCAACGGGTGTCGATGTGCCGTGGGCGTTGATGTAATCAACCTTGGTGTTGCCAAGGCCGGCCATCGCC
>JANRAT010000086.1 GCA_030727885.1 Rhodospirillales bacterium
GGGGTTGTGCGTGCAGCCGCCGGCATCGACGCAGGACTGCCATTCTGTGTGCAGGGTCTCGAAGCGGCCGATGGCGAACGGTTTCCTGAAGCGCATGATGCGTACCGGCATCTCGCTTTTATCCTGCTTCGATCCCATCTGATACAGACCGCCCGGCACCACGACCATTTCCGGACAGCTTGCGCAGTCACGGAACATGTCGCCCGGCTTCAGCACCTGTCCGGGTTTGAGGACCGGTGCCTGAGGAATGACCTTGGGCGGAATCTGCGGATACGTGCCCTGTGCCGATGCGCCCTTGAGTGGCAGCGCAAGCATGACGACGACAACGGCGAGACTGAGAGTGCGATATGTCATGCCGGAAAGGTGTCGCGTCGATGCGTCCCGGTCAAGCATCTCGAAGCTTGCGGTGCGCATGCTGCGCCGCATGAGCGACCAGCGGTGCAGCATCGTTGCAGAGATCCGCGGCGACAGCGGCCAGCGCCGGGTCGGCTGAATTGCCGATGGCGATGGCGACATTGCGCACGAAGCGGTCGCGTCCGGTCCGCTTGATCGGTGAGCCCGAGAACATCTCGCGGAACGCGGCATCATCAAGACGCGCCAGATCGGCTAGCCTTGGTGCGGTCAGCTCGATCTTCGGGTGAAACGCCGGCTCGCTCGCCGGCGTCGTGAATTTGGTCCAAGGGCAGGCCGCCAGACAGTCGTCGCAGCCATAAATGTGATTGCCCATGGCGTCCATCAGCGCGTCGGCGATGTCGCCCTGATGCTCGATCGTCAGATACGAGATGCAGCGGGTCGCATCCATCTGATAGGGCGCCGGAAAGGCATCGGTCGGACAGACCCTGAGACAGCGATCACAACTGCCGCAATGATCGGCTTCGGCACGGTCCGGCGGCAAATCCAGGGCGCAGAAAATCTCTCCCAGAAACAGCCACGAGCCGTGCGCACGGCTGACCACGTTGGTGTGCTTGCCCTGCCAGCCGACCCCGGACCGCTGGGCCAGCGGTTTTTCCATCACCGGGGCTGTGTCGACGAAGACCTTGATCTCGGCCCCGTAGGTCTGAACGATCCAGCGGCCGAGCTGCTTCAGGCGTTTCTTGACGATATCGTGATAATCGCGGCCCTGCGCATAGACGCTGATGGCGCCGCGTTCCGGGTGCGCCATGATCGCCATCGGGTCGCTGGCCGACCCGTAATTCATGCCGAGCACGATGATGCTCCGGGCATTGTCCATCAATGCCTTCGGATCGCCGCGCCGGCCGTCATCGCGCGCCATCCATTGCATATCGCCGTGAAAGCCAGACTTGACGAACTGGGCCAGCCGGGTGCGATCCAGGGGATCGGCGTCGGCTGCGGCAAAGCCGACCGCCGCAAAACCAAGGCTCAACGCCTCATCACGGATTTCCGCTTTGATCGTGCGCAGTTCCGTTGCGGTTTTTGCGGTACTCGTCATTTGATTACCTTTATGCTAATGAGCCGCCCGATCAATAGAGTTACGCGAGACAAAGACAATGAATACAGAAAAACCGGCAGTGGTGCTGTTGAGCGGCGGGCTGGATTCCGCCACCGTTCTGGCGATTGCGCTGGAACAGGGCTTCAGGCCGGTGACCCTCAGCTTCCGATACGGCCAGCGCCATTCTGCCGAGATCGCGGTCGCGGCCCGGATTGCCAAAACCTACGGGATTGCCCGCCATGTGGTTGCGGATATTGATCTGCGCGCCTTTGGCGGCTCGGCGCTGACCGCCGATATCGACGTGCCGAAGCATCGCAGCGATGCGGAAATCGGCGACGGCATTCCGATCACCTATGTGCCGGCCCGCAACACCGTGTTTCTGTCGTTCGCGCTGGCGCTGGCTGAAACCACGCAGGCCTATGATGTCTTCATCGGCGTCAATGCGCTCGATTATTCGGGTTATCCCGATTGCCGTCCGGCTTATGTCAAAGCCTTCGAGAACGTCATGAATCTGGCGACCCGGGCGGGTGTCGAGGGGACCAATCCGTTTACCCTGCACACGCCGCTGATCGACATGAGCAAGGCCGACATCGTCAAACGCGGCACGGCGCTCGGCGTCAATTACGCCGATACGCTGAGCTGCTACGATCCGACGCCGGACGGGCTGCACTGCGGCAGCTGCGATGCCTGCCATTTGCGCCAGAAGGGCTTTCGCGAAGCCGGCATTCCCGATCCAACCAACTATGCGGATGAATAAGGACATAATCATGCGCCAGTGCACCGTTTTTGCTGTTCTCGTCGCCGTTCTTGTCTCGACCCAGGCTTTTGCCGAAACCGCCGAAGGCAAACGCGAAGGCATCTATCAGATCGTCAAGGCGACCGAAAACCGGGTCTGGCGGCTGAACACGCAAACCGGCGAGATTGCGGTCTGCGATCTTTCCGGCCAGAATCTCGTCTGCACGTCGTCATCAAATGCCGCCGAAGTACCGAAAAAGTCCTACGCCGAGATCGAAGCGGCGAAGCAAGCGGCCGCCGCCGAACAGCAGGCAAAACGGGATCAGGACCTGAAATTTCTGGATAAAATCCTCGCCCTTTTCCGCGAATTCCTGCAAACCGCGCTCGGCAAGTCGCAGGGCAGCTGAGGCGGACATCAGCCGCCCGACAGCTTTGCTTTGATTTCCAGAGCCTTAGACATTATCACTAGCCGGCTTGAATTTGTTGCATTTGGGGCGTTGAGCGGACTTTGAGATCATGACCGACAAGAAAAAGCAGTTATTGGCGGTGCGCGAGGAACTCGACACCATTGATAACCAGATTCAGGACCTGTTGATCCGGCGCACCGAAGTCGTCGAGAAAGTGCGCACCATCAAGGAAGGCGACGCCGTCAAAATTCGTCCGAACCGCGAAGCCGAAATGATGTACCGCCTGACGGCCCGTCACAGCGGCAATTTCCCGAAGCGCGAACTGTGCCGCATCTGGCGTGAGATCATCGTTGCCACCCTTGCCTTCGAAGGGCCGTTTTCGGTCGCCGTCAAGGACATCGAAAACGAACCCGGTTACTGGGACATCGCCCGCGATCACTTCGGCACCTTCACCAAGATGGTGCGCCACAGTTCCGGTCGCGCCGTCGTTGAAGCCGTGCGCAGTCAGGAAGCCTCGGTCGGCATCCTGCCGTGGCCGACTCGTGACGATCCCGATCCGTGGTGGCGATACATGGTCTCAAACAGCCCGGACACGCCCAAGATCATCGCACGGCTGCCGTTCATACCGGGATCGAACGCACGGGGCAACGGCCTCGACGCCGCCGTCATCTGCCCCATAGAACAGGAACCGACAGGCCGCGACCGCTCGCTTTTGGCCGTCGAGTCCGATACCGAAATCGGCGCCCGCCGGATCGAGGATGCGCTGAATGCGGTCGGCATCAACTCTACCTTTATCCAGAACTGGCACGATCCGAACCGGCCACCCGGCTGGATTTATCTGATCGAGGCCTTCGGTTTCATCGACCCGGCCGGCAAACAGTTCCCGCGCTTTATCGACAGCATCGGCAAATCGGCCCAGCGCATCATGCACGTCGGCGGCTATGGCACCCCGCTCGGGGATCGCGACGTTGCGACGGAGAAAGAATCATGAGCAATCGACCTGAAGCCCGCCCGGGCATCATGGACATCGCCGCCTATGTCGGTGGCGAGTCGCACATTCCCGGTGTCGATCGCATCATCAAGCTGTCATCGAATGAAGGCCCGTTCGGGCCGAGCCCGCTGGCCAGCAAGGCGCACGAAGCCGAAGCCACCGCCCTGCACCGCTATCCCGACGGTGGCGCTGCCGCGCTCAGGAAGGCAATTGCCGCACGCTATGATCTTGATGCTGAACGGATAGTCTGCGGCGCAGGCTCGGATGAGCTGATTTCCCTGCTTTGCAAGGCTTACGCCGGGGTCGGCGACGAAGTGCTGTATTCAAAACACGGTTTTCTGATGTACCCGATTACCGCGCGCTCGGTCGGCGCGACCCCGGTAACGGCGGAAGAAATCGACAAGACAGCCAATGTCGACAACCTTCTGGCAGCGGTCACCGACAAGACAAAGATCGTCTTTCTGGCCAATCCGAATAACCCGACCGGCACCTACCTGCCGGCGTCCGAGGTCAAGCGCCTGCGTGACGGACTTAGGGGCGACATCCTGCTGGTGATCGACGCCGCCTATGCGGAATACGTCACCGTCGACGATTACACCCCGGGGATCGAGCTGGTCGAATCCACCGACAACACCGTCATGACGCGGACCTTTTCGAAGATCTATGCGTTGGGCGGGGTGCGCCTCGGCTGGGCCTATGCGCCGGCGCACATCGTTGATGTGCTGAACCGCATCCGTGGCCCGTTCAACGTCGGCGCCGCCGCGATGGCCGCCGGGGTTGCCGCCATCGGCGACAAGGCCTTCGAAGAGATGAGCCGTACCCACAACACCAAATGGCTGGCCTGGACCACCGAACAATTGACGAAACTCGGCCTTGATGTGACCGAGAGCATCGGCAACTTCGTTCTGGTCTGTTTCGACAATGCCGCCGACCGCGGCGCCGAAGGTGCCGACGCGTTCCTGAAATCGCGCGGCATCGTCGTCAGGCGCATGGGCGGCTACGGGTTCCCGAACTGTCTGCGCATCACTATCGGCCTTGAAGATGAAATGCGCGCCGTCGTCGACGCCCTCGCCGACTATCTCGGCCGCAATGATCCGGAGCAGGGCGCATGAATGATGTGCCGCTGTTTCAACGCGTCACCCTGATCGGTATCGGGCTGATCGGCTCATCGCTGGCCCGCGTCATGCGCGAGCAGAATCTGGCCGGTGAAATCGTCGTCACGACGAGGCGCGAAGAAACCCTCAACCGCGCCATCGACCTTGGACTTTGTGATCGCGGCACGCTCGATATGGGCGATGCCGTCAGCGGTGCCGATCTGGTCATCGTCTGCACACCGATGGGCAGCTATGCCGCTGTCGGCAAGGCGATCGCCAAGCATCTGAAACCGGGCGCCATCATCAGTGACGTCGGCTCGGTCAAGGAACCGGTGTTCGAGACGCTCGGCAAGGCCTTGCCGGACACCGTCCATCTTGTGCCCGGCCATCCGATTGCCGGGACCGAGCATTCAGGCCCCGATGCCGGTTTTGCGACCCTGTTCAAGAATCGCTGGACCCTGCTGACGCCGGCCAAAGGCACCGATCAGGCTGCCGTCGACAAGGTTATCGACTTGTGGCAGCGCGCCGGTGCCATGGTCGAGGTCATGGACGCGCATCATCATGATCAGGTTCTTGCCATCACCTCGCATCTGCCGCACCTGATCGCCTATACCATCGTCGGCACGGCGACCGATCTCGGCGATGATCTGAAGCAGGAAGTGATCCAGTTTTCGGCATCCGGCTTTCGCGACTTCACCCGCATTGCCGCATCCGACCCGACCATGTGGCGCGACATCTTCCTGACCAACAAGGATGCCGTGCTGGAAGTGCTCGGCCGCTTCGATGAAGACCTGACGGAACTGAAGCGCGCCATTCGCAAAGGCGACGGCGAAAAGCTGTTCGAACACTTCACCCGAACCCGCGCTATTCGCCGTGGTATCATCGACGCCGACCAGGCTTAAGGAGAGTGACCATGCAACCTGCCATCGACGCTTTCCTTGCAGGTTTCCCGGTCCTGATGCTGCATTCTTCGGTCACCATCGCGATGCTGGTGGCAGGCGTGCTGATCTATATGCGCATAACGCCCTGGGACGAGGTCAAGCTGATCAAGGCCGGCAACATTGCTGCCGCGATCTCCTTCGGCGGTGCGATCATCGGCCTCGCCCTGCCGCTCGCATTCGCCATGGCGGCCAGCGTCAGCATTCATGAAATTCTGCTTTGGGGGCCGGTCACCCTGTTTCTGCAAATTATTGCCTATCGATTGTCTGACCTGATTTTACGCGGCTTGCCGACGCGTATTGAAAATGGCGAAACGGCATCGGCGATCATGCTTGTCGCCATCAAACTCTGTGTTGCCATGATTAATGCCGCTGCCGTTTCCGGATAACAGCGGTGCAGCTTCGCGACATTCTGGCGTTGATCGCCCTGTTCGCCCTTACCTTCGCAGGCCCGCTGTTTCGACACGACGCCCCCGCACCGACGCCCGCCCCACAGAGCGAAAACCCGAGACGACCGGCGCCGCGACTTTTCACCGATCAGCCGTGGGATATGGAAACCCGTGACTGGATCAACGGCAAACCCAGGGCCAGAAATTCTGCTGCGCCCGACTGGGCAATACGGGAAAAGGACGCCCTCATTCAATTGCCCCAGCGCCGCTCGTCCGGTAGCGGCACTGCTTTCGCTGTCGGCAACGGAATATGGCTGACGGCTCGTCATGTGACCGACGGATGTGACGACATCGGTCTGCAGATAGCCCCCCGGAAAGGCATCCGCGTCACCAAGGTCGTCAATCATCCGAACGCCGATATGGCAATGCTGACGACCCGCAGTGGTCCTGTGCCGTTTCCGCTTGGCGCCGGTGCCGGCACGGGTGATGACGGTTTTCTGATCGGCTTTCCGAAGGGGCAACCGGGTGCAGTGCACGTCAGCAAGATCGGCACCATATCGCTCAAGGAACGTGGCCAGTACCGGACCCGCGAAACCGCCGATGTCTGGTCAGAGCGGAGTCGCATACCGGACCGGGCAGGTTCGCTGGGGGGGCTGTCGGGTGGTCCGGCCTTTACGGCCGACGGTCGCCTGACCGGCGCGGTGCTGGCCGAAGAGCCAAGGCGCGGCCGAGTGTTTACAGCTCAGCCCGCAACGCTCCGTTACATGATTGAACAGGCCGGACCGGCAACGCCGGGGGAAACCGCCGGAACTTTGGATAACCAGCGTTATCCGAAGTCGGCCCGGGAACTGCTGACCTCGCTGCGCATCGCCAAAGTCATTTGCCGGGTGCGCTGACGATCATTCCCAGTTGATCATCGGCAGGCGCACCAGCGGCAAAGGCCCGACCGAAAGCTTGCGGTCCTGCAGAGTCAGCGGCAGCGAAATCTGCAAGGGCCCGCCACCCTTCGGCACCTTTGCCATCACGCCCAGCACAACCTTGGCCAGCTTGCCGTCATCGGGGCGCACCATGCCGGCCGCAACCAGCTGATCGATGGCTGCCTGAAAGCCGGCAATCCGGGCCGTGAAGGCACCGATCGGCTGCAAGTCATTATCCAGCGCCAGTGTGCCTTCGCCGTTCAGGCCGAGCACGCCATGCACCAGATCAAGGCTCTGGACATCAATCGCCCCGCCGTCATTGCTCCAGGCCCGGATCGCGGCGGCATCGGGGCCTGCCGGCAGTTCGTTTCCGTTCAGCTGCAAGCGCGTCAGCAGGCGTTCAAGATGCTGGCCGAAGGCATTCCGCCAGCGCGCCGGATAATCAAGATCACGGATCGCCAGATCGACGGTGCCCAGCACCGGCGCCGTCCCCCGTTTCAGGGTCGCCGTCAGGGATGCCACATCCAGCGCATCACCATGCCCTTCGTCGGCGATATGCAGGGCATCCAGTTCAAGCGTCATCTGTCCGCCGTCGATGGCGTTGAGATGCAGGGCGTTTGACTTTGCCTGCAGCGTGTAGCGGCCGGGCAGGACCCCCTTGTCGAGTTGCATCGACACCGGATCAACCACATGCCCGTTGATGCTGTCAGGAGCCCACGGTATCAGCTCGGCCTGCAACGACGGGATGTCAAAGGTCCAGCCGCCTTCCGGATCCTTGGCGTGAATTTCCGCAAGCTTGATCTGCATTCGGCCCGGGAAGCCGTTGATCACGAGACCGCCATAAGCGACGCTGCGGCCCATGGTGTTTTGCCGGGCCACCCAGCCGTCGATCTGCAGGCGGGTCGTACTGGCAAGCCACCACCACCAGCCTGAATAAAGTGCCGCTGCCAGCAACACGAAGCCGCCGACAAGGATCAACCCGCGCCGCCGGGTACGCTTAAATTC
>JANRAT010000087.1 GCA_030727885.1 Rhodospirillales bacterium
GCATCAGATTGAGGATCAGGCCTCCCAGAAAGGCGAAGGCCAGGATCACCGGCAGGGTAAATGTTCCGGGGCTGGCCGGTGTCGCGGCGAGTGCGTCAGGGGCATGAGGTTTCGGCTCGCCGAGTGTCATGCGGCTTTCCATGGACCTGCCGCCGTCCAGCAGGGTCAGAGTGATGGTTTTGCCGGTCAACAATTGTGCTGCTTCTGCTGGAGTGCCCTTGAACCCCGAAACGGGAACCCGGAGAACGGCTTCAAGGCCACCGCTATCTATTCTCGTCGCCGGTGCGCCATAGCCTAGGCCAACCGGCCCTTCGACATACAGATCGGGGGCCTTCAGCGGAATTTCAGATGTCGTGCGGGCAACAAAATATAGGCCCTTGTCGCTGAACTCTGTCCACGTCGCCGTGATGTTCAGTCGCGCCGTTTGCGCATCTCTGGGCACCCGGGAATCAAACTGACCGATGGTGTGGGCAAGGATTGTCGGTGCGCCGTCGCCGCTGACAAGCGTCATCTGCAAATCGGCATCGTAGGGAATGCAGATTTCCTTGCAGGTTAAATACCGCACTGTGGCCTTGATGCTGGCAGGCATTGAAGGGTCGGAAGCCGTAATGGTGAAGGGCAATACGACTTCGCCCTCGTAACCCAATGTTTCCAGGCCAAGCACGGAAAAGCGTTCCGGCACGGGCCAGCTGAGCGGGCCGATCTCGGCGTTCATCGAATCCTTGAAATCGGGCTGCGGCGGAAAGCCGGCATCGCCGGGAGAGCGCCAGTAAATTTTCCAGCCGGGAAGCATGCGGAACTGCAATCCGGCCCGAACCACACCGTCCTTGCCGAGACCATCTCTGGCGGCGATCAGCCGTACGGACGACTGTTCTTCATCGGCCCAGTCGGAACTGGCCGTGCCGGCAGGGGCTGAGCCTGGAGACACGGTCAGGACCGCAAAAAACAATGTCAGAAACAGGATCGTCAGGCGCGGCATATCTGTCCGTATATGATTATGCAGTGGTGTTTATACCATGCGCCACAGATCGCCGGTCAACGCAAGGATGAACCCCGATCTCACGCTTTGTTGAGGCAGCGTGATGCCGATCCCGCGGGATGGTTTTTGCCTCCGGCTGCCGATGTGCCATAATGAGACCGTTATTTGCGATCAGGCTATGTTCAATGGATGTCGGGCCATGGAGTGACAGGTGTCTGGATTTTTAGGCAGCGATGATGATCAGGACAAGTATCTGACAGGGCGATTCCTTATCGCCATGCCCAGCATGCAGGATGACCGCTTTCAGCAGACGCTGATCTATATGTGCGCGCACGGCCCCGAAGGGGCCATGGGGCTGGTCGTCAACAAACCGCTCGACAGCATCAGCTTTCCCGATCTTCTGGAGCAGCTCGACATTCACGTGCCGCCGAGCGGCGAAGGGATCGAAGTCATGTTCGGCGGTCCTGTCGAAACCGGGCGCGGTTTTGTTCTGCATTCCCCGGATTACATGCAC
>JANRAT010000088.1 GCA_030727885.1 Rhodospirillales bacterium
TCTCTGCCCAGGGTGCGGTCCCGGTCGACGCTGTGACATAATGGCTCGTGGGCGAACGGAGCCTGGCCGGCTCCAAGAGGCGTCAGGTGCACCGACCAGCGGTGTGCGGTGGAGGTTTCCCAGGACCGATACCACTGACGCCTCTTTTATTTTCTGCATGCCAGCAATCAGCGTGGCATCAAAACCCAGTAATCGAGATCAAGAACCACGTGCGGCAGATATTTGCCGTCATCGTCCTTGAGCGGGAAGTCGGCGGGCGGGTGATCCTTGGTGGCGACGGTCCTGATGCGCAAGGCACCGACATCCGGACGCCCCGCGCATTCAGCCTTGTCCAGCACTTCGGACCAGGCGAACACAGTGTCGCCGGCAAAAATCGGATTGGCGTGACTGCCGGCGTTGATCGCGGCGATCCGGTAGGCATTGGCGAGACCATTGAATGACAGCGCCCGGGCGATGGAAATGACGTGACCGCCATAAACGAGTCGTTTGCCGAAACGGCCCTGCGATTGCGTGAACTGGTTGAAGTGGACCTTGGCTGTGTTCTGATATAGCCGGGTCGCCATCATGTGTTCGGCTTCTTCGACGGTGCTGCCGTCAACATGATCGATCCGCTCGCCGATCTGATAAGCGCCCCAAAGATCGCTGCTGCCGGCAAGGGTCGTGTCGTAAGCCGATAAATCCGTTTTCGCAGGCACGATCAGCTCGGCCACCGGGACAACATCTTTCAGAACCGGCAGGACCGGGTCCGGCGCCGGACTTTTCGCGTCGCGTTTGTTGACCATCACCCAGCGTTTGTAATCGATGATGGTCTCGCCACGCTGATTGACCGCCACCGAGCGTACATAGACGACGCCGGTTTTGCCGTTGGAGTTTTCCTTGATGCCGATCACTTCTGACGTCGTCGTAATGGTGTCGCCGGCATAGACCGGCTGGCCAAAAATCCCTTCCGCATAGCCCAGGTTGGCAACGGCATTCAGGGAAACATCCGGCACCGTTTTGCCGAAAGCGATATGGAACGCCAGCAGATCATCGACCGGTTGCGCCGGATAGGCCGCTGACGACTGCACAACAAAGCGGCCGCCATAAAGAGCGGTATAAAGCGCAATATCCCCGTCGCTTACGGTCCTGGGCGTGGCGTGGTTAAAGACTCTGCCGACCGTGAAGTCTTCAAAAAAATGACCGGGGTTTGTCTTGCTGTTGGCACCGGCAGTCATTCAGGCCTCCCTGGCGGCGATGTCATGGGCCAGTGCCAGCAGGCTCTTGGCTTCCGAAACGTGGAGGTTTTCGATCAGCTTGCCGTCAACCACGACAAGACCTTTGCCGGCCGCAGCGGCTTCGGCATGCGCGGCGATGATTTTTTCGGCCCACGCCACTTCATCGGCACCCGGAGCAAAAACCTCGTTGGCGGCGGCAATGGTTTTCGGATGGATCAGGGTCTTGCCGTCCATGCCGAGATCGCGGCCTTGTTCGCACGACGCCCGGAAACCGTCGTCATCGGAAAGATCAAGGTGCACGCCATCAAGAATCGCGATGCCGGCAGCGCGCGCCGCCAGCAGACAATATTCCAGTGAATACAGGAACGGCAGACGATCCGCGGTATGGCGGCACTTGAGGTCCTTGGCGAGATCCGACGTCCCCATTACCAGGCAGCCGACGCGGCGGTGGGCAAAGGCGATTTCCTCGGCCTTGAGGATACCAAGCGGTGTCTCCATCATGCACCAGATCGCCATATCGTCAGGGGCACCTTCTGCTTCGAGAAGGGCAACCGCCTGCAAAACCATCGCCGCACTCTCGACCTTCGGCAGCACCACCGCATGACATTTCATGTGTGCCACGGCGCGAACATCGTCCTCACCCCATTCGCTGTCGAGGGCATTGGTGCGAACGGCGATTTCACGGCTGCCGTAACCGCCTTCATCAAGCGCTGCCTTGATCTGGCTGCGGGCTTCTGCCTTGGCTTCGGGGGCTACGGAATCTTCCATATCAAGGATCAGACCGTCAGCGGGCAACTCCTTGCCCTTTTGCAGGGCGCGGGCATTTGAGCCCGGCATATAAAGGACGGAGCGTCTCGGACGGGCAGCGATATCAAGGGTCACGGCAATCTCCAGATTCGGGTTTGTGCAGCGCAATAAGCTACAATTGTCAGCGCAACTGTGGCAAGCTCGGGCAATGGACTTTATCTCTCTGCAATCGCGTGTCGCCTGGGGTTATGTCGGCAATGCCGTTGCCATTCCGACCCTGCAGAAGCTCGGCATCAATGCCTGGCCGGTCGATACCGTACTATACCCGCATCATCCGGGACATGGCCCGACCTTTCGCCGCGCCACCACCGCCGCCGACATCGGCGCCTTACTTGAAGCTGCCATGGACTGCATCAACGGCCCATTCAGCCTGCTCAGCGGCTATCTCGCGGATACCAGACAAGGGCTGGCGGCGGTCTCGGTGCTGGAAAAGGCCAGAGCTGGCGGTCGGACCATACCGTTTTATCTGGATCCAGTGTTCGGCGACGACCCGGAAGGAATCTATGTCGACCCCTCGCTGGTAACGTTTTTCCAATCCACGGCGATCCCTGTCGCCAATCTGGTGATGCCGAACCGATTTGAGCTGTCGACTTTGACGGGCATGACGGTAGATACGCCGCCGGAAGCGGTCAAGGCGGCGCGGCGGCTGATCGGCCAGGGCCCGGAACTGGTCCTCGTATCATCTGTGCCGGCGGCAGAATTGATCGCCAACATCTTGGTCAGCGCCGATGCGGCATGGATCTGCCGGGTCGAAAAACGGCCGTTATTGGCGAAGGGAACCGGCGACATGTTCAGCGCTGCCTTTTCAGGCCTTCTGTCCAGCGGGTTGACCCCGCCGGCAGCTTTGGCAAAGGCCACGGCGATTGTGCAGTTTGCGGTCGATGACTGCAGCAAATCCGACGCAAGGGAACTCAACCTACCGTATATTTTAAATCACAATCTCGTGCATATAACAGCTGTGCCCATTGATACCCTTGAGATATAAGCCTCTACATGAAAACATGACTGCTCTTGAGGAAAGAATAACCCAAATGGGTGCATACAGTGTCTGACTACCTACGTGACGTCTCGGTTATGATTGTCGACGATCAGAGCTTCGCAACCAATATGCTGCGGCAAATGGTTAAGGTTCTGGGCGCCATGGAGGTCAGCGTTTTCTCAAACGGCGAAGAAGCTTGGACTTTTTATAAAACGTCTCCGGCAGATCTGGTCATTCTAGACTGGCAGATGTCACCGATGAGCGGGCTGAAACTGACACAGCTGATCCGCAAAAGTCCGGAAAGCCCCAATACATTTGTGCCGATCATCATGGTGACGTCGTACCGGGAGCGCGAGCATGTGTTCAGGGCGCGTGATGCCGGCGTCACCGAATACGTCATCAAACCGGTCGCACCCAAATCGCTGTTCAGCCGGATCGAGGCCGTCATCGAAAAACCGCGCCGGTTTGTCCGGGTCGGCGAATTCTTCGGCCCCGACAGGCGTCGGCACAGCAAGGAATTTGCAGGCGACGATCGTCGCGGCAAGGACGAAGCCACCAAAGATACCAAAGGTGTGGACAAGGACAAACATCAGGATATGGGACAGGACGAAATCAATCGCACCTATAATCCCAACGAAGACAACTAACCCAGCGCAAAATGATTTGAACGAAAACGGCACCTGTCGCTGATTAACGACAGGTGCCGGGCAATTTAAGCCGCGCTCTTCATGTATTGGCTGATCAGGGTTTCGGCAATCTGCACCGTATTCAGGGCTGCACCCTTGCGCAGGTTATCGGAAACCACCCACATGCACAGACCGTTTTCGACCGTCGGATCCGTGCGTATGCGGCTGACGTAAACTTCATCTTCGCCGGCGCATTCCTGCTGCGTGATGTAACCGCCGTCGCAACGCTCATCAAACACCGTGATACCAGGGGCGGACTGAAGAGCGCGACGTGCGTCCTCAACCTCGATCGGTCTGGCGAACTCCATCGTCACCGCTTCCGCATGGCCGATGAAAACCGGGACGCGAACACAGGTCGCAATCAGCTTGATGCTCGGATCAAGAATTTTCTTGGTCTCGGCCACCATCTTCCATTCTTCCTTGGTCGCGCCATCGTCCATGAACTTGTCGATGTGCGGGATGCAGTTGAAAGCGATCTGCTTGGTGAATTTCTCGCGGTGTTCTTCAGCCGTCTGATTGGTATAGATACCCTTCGTCTGGTTGAACAACTCGTCCATACCGGCCTTGCCGGCGCCGGATACCGACTGATAGGTCGACACCACACAGCGCGTGATCTGTGCCAGATCGTGCAGCGGCTTCATCGCCGTGACCAGCTGGATCGTCGAGCAGTTCGGATTGGCGATGATGCCCTTCTTCGAATAGCCGGCAATCGCTTCGGGGTTCACTTCAGGCACCACCAGCGGCACGTCAGGGTCCATCCGCCAATGCGACGTGTTGTCGACGACAACGGCACCGGCCGCGGCAGCCTTGGGACTGAATTCGGCGGATACCGTAGCACCCGGAGACGACAGCACGATATCGGTGCCCTTGAAATCGAATTTGGCGAGATCCTGAACCTTGAGGATGTCATCCTCGCCGAAACTGACTTCCTGGCCGACCGAGCGGGCCGAGGCCAGCGCGATGACTTCGCGTACCGGAAAATTACGTTCAGCCATGATTTCCAGCAAGGCTCGGCCCACATTTCCCGTGGCACCGACGACGGCAACTTTGTAACTCATTTTGTCTTCTCCTATTGGGGGCCTTGGATTGCCCCGGGCGACGTCCTGATATGACTTCGGCCCGCGAGCATTTCAGCGGGCCGTTTCATCAAAACACGAAAAAGCCGCCCGCTATTGCAGGGTTTTGGATTTCTTCGTGGTGGTGGTCGCTAAAAACATGTCAAATTCCTCTATCGCCCGGGCACACACCTTTGAATTACATATTAATCCCGGTTAATCCTGAGCGAGTTCGCGCGGACCATAACGCGAAGTGATTTTTTTCGCAAGCCCGTTACGCAAAAGGACCCTTGCCGATGATCCGATTTCTCGCCCTGATCCTGATCTGTCAGCTGGCCGGGGAGACCATCCAGGTGGCCACCCGGGTCACCGTTCCCGGCCCGGTGATCGGCATGGCCATCCTGTTTGCCGGCCTGCTGATCCGTCGTGGTCTGCCGCAGGGATTGAACGATACCGCCACCGGTCTGCTGAGGCATCTGGCGTTGCTGTTCGTGCCGGCCGGGGTCGGCGTCATGCTGCATATCCCGAGGCTGGCCGGTGAGTGGTGGCCGATCGCGCTGGCCATTGTGCCCGGTACGCTGATTACCATCGTCATCACCGCACTGGTCATGGAGCGCCTTGGCCGCGCCACACTCAGGCCGGAGGACAAGGTATGACGCCGCCGGACCTTGCAGAAATCTGGGTTTATCTGGCGCAAAAACCGCTGACCGGACTGACGCTGACCCTTTCAGCGTATGTTGTCGGCGACTGGTTCTATGAGAAAAGCGGGCGCCATCCGCTGCTGAACCCGGTGCCGATTGCCATCGCGCTGATTGCCGGATTGCTGTGGGTCACCGGTGTGCCGTATCAGGATTATTTCGACGGCGCGCAGTTCGTGCACTTTCTGCTGGGGCCGGCGACGGTGGCTCTTGCCGTGCCGCTGTATCAGCAAATCGACATCCTCAGGAAATCCGGGCCGGCGTTGCTGGCGGGCGTCCTGCTGGGCTCGATGACGGCGGCCGGCTGCGCCTGGGGATTTGCTTTCCTTGGCGGGGCCAGCACGGAAACCGTGTTGTCGATCATCCCGAAATCCGTCACCGCAGCGATTGCCATGGGGATCTCCGATCAGCTGGGCGGTCTGCCGTCGCTGACGGCTGTGCTGGTGATCCTGACCGGGATCACTGGCGCCGTGCTCGGACCACTGGCGCTGAATCTGGCCGGCATCCAGGACTGGCGGGCACGCGGGCTGGCGATGGGGGTTGCGGCGCACGGCATCGGCACCGCCCGGGCGATGCAGGTCAACGCTGTCGCCGGGGCCTTTGCCGGACTGGCGATGGGGCTGAACGGTCTGGCTACGGCGATCCTTGTGCCGCTGATCTTTGCCTTGTTGTCTTAGACAAACCTCAACCGCCCTTGTCTTAACCGGGCGGTTTAGCCGCCCTTGTTTTAACCGGGCGGCTTAGCCGCCCTTGGCGAAGTTCACCAGTTCATCAAGCCAGACCGGATTGGCGTTGTAGAAAATCTTGTGGCCGCCAAGCCCCGCCGGCAGCACCTTGTTTACGTAGTCCGCCTTGCCCTTTTGCATCGCCAAATCGCAATTGCCGGCAATTTCATCATCGGCGGCCCAGGCAATCAGAAAGTTGCCTTCGATCCCCTTGGCTTCCGCCTCGACGAATTTTCTGTAGCCGCGCAGGTATTCATTTCCCGGCAGACCGCAACCGGCGAAGACGACATAATTAATGCCGGGCTTCGCCATCAAGGTCGCGACCGTCATGGTGATCATGCCCCCCTTGGAATGACCGGCGACGGTGATCTGATAGGACGGCACCCCGGCATCCAGCAACTGCTGAACCTGCCGGGCGATGGTTCTGGCATAAATTCCAACCTGGGTCAGGCTGCGTGCTTCACCGATGACGACAATGTCCTTGGCGGCAATGGCGTCGAGAATGTCGTAATAATGGTAATTCTCGAGCGGCCCGACGCGCTCCACATAGGTGCCATGCATGTAGAACATGTAGCGCTTGGCCGGATCGATCCTGTCAGGGAATTTCCTGTCATAGGACTGGGCTGACAGGCTGAACAACAGCACGATCAGACTCAGCACGCCAATGGTCAGACGCAGTAACATCAACACATTTCCTTATTTGAGTACGACGATTATACGCCTGTTTTTTGGCAGAAAAACGTCAACGCAGCAAATGCAGATGAAAATCATTAAAAGTTCTCGTAATGATTGAAATATGATAACTTAAAAAATCAGGAAACATTGAGCGAGCAAATAATGACCCCGAAAGAGTTTGTGGAATGGGTAAAAACTTTACCCGAATGGCAACAAGATGCGCTCAGAAGAATTGCGGAACATGGCACCCTGCAAGCAAAAGATTTAGATGATTTGCGAGCAGCACTTAAAGTAGATGGTGGGTTTAAATCCGACCACGTAACAAAACTTCAGCCTATTACAGAAGAGCATATTGGTGTTGAAAGCGACTCTGATGCACCAACTTCTTTACGATGCATATCAAATGTTCAAAACGCAAATCTTCTTGCCCCGGGTCAAAACTTAAGGTTTGCACCTAAAAACTTAACTGTCATTTATGGGGAAAATGGCAGTGGCAAAACGGGCTATTGCCGACTCGCAAAAGCTGTTTGCCTTGCACACAGGAAAGACAGAATTTAGCCAAATGTTTTCTCTGAAGATGACCCAAAGCCCGCTCAAGCAACAATCAGTTGGAGCGTAGGCGATGGTGCCATCGAATCTAAAGATTGGGTTGATGGAGAACCCGGACCTGAAGCCACATCTCGAATCCGGGTTTTCGATTCCGCCAATGCAGCGTTCTATGTAGATGAAGATCAGAAGCTTGAGTTTCTACCTCGTGAAATAGATATACTTGCACAACTCGCCGCAGTCGTCGGCCAGCTAGGAGAGGAAATTCGTGAAGAGGCAAACGCTATTCAGAAAACTCTTACAGTGGAAATGCCTCAATTCCCCTCAGATACAACTGCAGCGAACATTGCCAATACACTTCGAAGAGATACACCTATATCTGAGCTCCCAACTGAAAAAGACTTAAGGGCACCTCTAAAAATACTGGACTGACACAGAGTTGGCCAATATAGGC
>JANRAT010000089.1 GCA_030727885.1 Rhodospirillales bacterium
CTGCTGTTTGATGCCAAGCCGCCGAAGCACGCAACCCGGCCCGGCGGCAATGCTGAGCCGTTCGACTGGACCTTGCTGCAGGGGTTGAAATTCAACGTGCCGTGGCTGCTGGCGGGCGGGCTTGATGCCGGCAATGTCGCCGAAGCGCTACGTATCACAGGAGCGCCGATGGTTGATGTTTCGAGCGGCGTCGAAGACACGCCTGGGCAAAAAAGCAGCCAGAAAATCCAGGACTTCATTGCCGCCGTAAAAGCAGGATAAGCAGACGGGGCGTACGAGAAAACCCTGTTAAACAGGGCTTTGGAGGGCTAAGCTGCGGCCCTTGGAAAGGGACTGATGATGAACAAGTTGAACACGTTTCGTGATGGCGTCGACGAGGACGGACATTTTGGGATTTATGGCGGCCGGTTTGTCGCCGAAACCCTGATGCCGCTTATTCTTGAGGTCGAAAAGGCCTGGGACAAGGCTCGCAACGACGACGACTTCTGGGCCGAGTTCAATTACCTGATGAAGCATTACGTCGGCCGTCCCTCGCCGCTGTATTATGCGCAGCGCCTGACCGAACTGTTCGGCGGCGCCAAGGTCTATTTCAAGCGCGACGAGCTCAACCACACCGGTGCGCACAAGATCAACAACACCGTCGGGCAGATTCTGCTGGCAAAACGCATGGGCAAGAAGCGCATCATCGCCGAGACCGGCGCCGGTCAGCATGGTGTTGCGACGGCGACCGTCTGTGCGCTGTTCGGCCTTGAATGCATTGTTTATATGGGAGCTACCGACGTCATACGGCAAAAACCGAACGTCTTCCGCATGAAGCTTCTGGGTGCCGAAGTGGTGCCGGTGACCGCCGGGACCGGGACTCTCAAGGACGCCATGAACGAGGCGCTGCGCGACTGGGTCGCCAACGTCGAAGATACCTATTACCTGATCGGCACAGCTGCCGGTCCGCACCCGTATCCTGTCATGGTGCGCGACTTCCAGTGCATCATCGGCAATGAAACCCGCGAACAGATGCAGGAACAGGAAGGCAGGCTGCCGGATTCCCTGATTGCCGCGATCGGCGGGGGCTCCAATGCCATCGGTCTGTTCCATCCGTTCCTGGATGAGCCGAGCGTGCGGATTATCGGTGTCGAAGCGGCTGGGCACGGCATTGAATCCGGCGAGCATTGCGCATCACTGAACGGCGGCAAGCCGGGCGTGCTGCACGGCAACCGGACCTATCTGCTGCAGGACGAAAACGGCCAGATCAAGGACGGCTATTCGATCTCGGCGGGCCTTGATTATCCGGGCATCGGCCCCGAGCACGCCTGGTTGCGTGATATCGGGCGTGTCGAATACGTTTCCGCCACTGATAACGAAGCCCTGGAAGCGTTCAAGCTGTGCACCGCCAGGGAAGGGATCATTCCGGCGCTGGAGCCGTGTCACGCGCTGGCCTATGTCGCCAAGCTGGCACCGACGTTGCCGAAGGACCATCTGAT
>JANRAT010000090.1:0-6052 GCA_030727885.1 Rhodospirillales bacterium
TAGCCGGGGTCACTGATGGCCCGGCGACCGGTGACCGCATGATCGGCGGCAAAGGCCGACCGACCCTGTTCAACGGCAAGCCTATTCAGACCCGCAAGGGCCGCCCGATCGAATCCGCGTGGCTGACTGCGACCTCGCCGCAGATGTTCAAGGGCGAGCATCGGCCCCGCTTCGAGGCCCTGATGGCTGCCGTGCACTACACAACGTTCGGCAACGAATGCCAGGGCTACTGCCAGATGGCCTCCGGCTGGGTCGATATGGTCTGCGAAGCGGACCTGGCGCCTTATGATTATGCCGCCCTGATCCCCATCATCGAAGGGGCCGGCGGCCTGATCACCGACTGGGCCGGCCAGCCTTTAACGTTCGAGCCCGGTGAAGACGCCAAGAAACACACCGTGCTTGCTGCTGCTGATCCGATTTTGCATAAGGCCGCCGTCGCCATTCTTTCGCACTGAGGCGCTGCCGGCGCGTTCAACATGAACAATCATTAAGTTGCGATTTCCGTTCACGGCGTATTTACCTAGCCATGAGACGGCTTGCCTTGAAGTGACGCCCTGCGCAGACCACACTCAATCAGCCGTTCAATGAAATCGGAGGCCTCATGTCGTTGCGATCCCTGTCCCGTTTGTTTGTGGTATTTATCGGTATCTTCTCGGCGCACGCCGTGGCCGCTGACGAGCCGCAACCCGCACACGGCATCGCCATGCACGGCGATCTCAAGTACGGCCCCGATTTCAAGCATTTCGACTACGTCAATCCGGATGCGCCCAAGGGCGGCAACATCCGGCTGGGAGCGATCGGCGGCTTCGACAGCCTCAACCCGTTCATCATCAAGGGCAATGCAGCCGGCGGCGCGTCCTTTGTCTATGATACGCTGCTGACGTCGTCCGCTGACGAGGCGTTCAGCGAATACGGCCTGTTGGCGAAGACCGTCAGAACACCGAAAGACCGTTCCTGGGTCGAGTTCACGCTGCGCGATGAAGCGCGCTGGCACGACGGCCAGCCGATCACCGCTGACGATGTGATCTTCAGCTTCGAGACGCTG
The DNA here is from genome assembly GCA_030727885.1 of Rhodospirillales bacterium. Taxonomy (GTDB): domain Bacteria; phylum Pseudomonadota; class Alphaproteobacteria; order Rhodospirillales; family Casp-alpha2; genus UBA4479. The sequence continues at coordinate 1,046 of JANRAT010000090.1, forward strand.
GTCTCGAAAGGGGCACCGTTTTACCGGTTTTATTATTCGAGCGTCGCCAAGGCCCAGAAGATCGGCCCAAAGACCGTGCGCTTTGAATTCAAACCGGGCGAGAACCGGGAACTGCCGCTGATCCTCGGCCAGCTGACGGTTTTGCCGAAGCACTATTGGGCAACCCGCGAGTTCGATGCGACAACGCTTGAGCCGCCGCTCGGCAGCGGCCCCTACCGGGTCCAAAGTGTCGATGCCAATCGCTCCATCGTGCTGGAGCGGGTCAAGGATTACTGGGGCAAGGATCTGGCGGTCAACGTCGGTCAGGACAATTTCGAGACCATCGAGTTTGAATATTACCGTGACGCGCAGGTCTCGATCGAAGCCTTCACCGGCGGTCGCTTTGACTACCGTCAGGAAAATTCCTCGAAAGCCTGGGCCACCGCTTATGATGTGCCGGCCGTCAAAAACGGCCTGATCAAGCTGCACAAATTCACTCACAACCGGCCGGCCGGCATGCAGGGCTTTGCCTTCAATCTGCGCCGCGAGATGTTCGCTGACCCAATGGTCCGCCAGGCGCTTGGCTATGCGTTTGATTTCGAATGGTCGAACAAGAACCTGTTTTATGGTCAGTATTCCCGCAGCCGCAGCTTTTTTGAAAACTCGGAACTGGCTGCGACCGGCCTGCCGTCAAAGGCTGAACTGGCGTTGCTGGAACCCTACAAGGACAAGCTGCCGGCTGAGGTTTTCACCAAGGAATACATGCCGCCGAAATCCGACGGCTCCGGCAACATTCGCGGCAACCTCAGGATCGCCTCAAAGCTGCTCAGCGATGCCGGCTGGGTCATCAAGGACGGCGTTCGCGTCAATGAGAAAACCGGCCAGAAGCTGGAATTTGAAATCCTTCTCTCCAGCCCACTGTTCGAACGCGTCGTGCTGCCGTTTGCCAAGAATCTCGAAAAGCTCGGCGTCATCGCCCATGCCCGCACCGTTGAGACAGCGCAGTACCGTCGCCGCACCGACACCTTTGATTACGACATGATCGTTTCCAACTGGGGTCAATCCATGTCGCCCGGCAACGAACAGCGCGATTTCTGGGGCAGCGCCGCCGCCGATCAGCAGGGTAGCCGCAACAGCGTCGGCATCAAAAACCCGGTCATCGATGCACTGATCGAAAAGCTCATCGCCGCTCCTGATCGGGCGGCGCTGATCACCGCCTGCCATGCACTGGACCGGGTCCTGCAGTGGCAGCACTTCGTGATCCCGCACTTCTATGCCGGTTATGACCGGATCGCCTACTGGGACAAATTCGGCCAGCCGAAAATCACACCGGCCCAGGGCACGCAGTTTCTTACATGGTGGGTCGATCCGGCCAAGGAGAAGGCCCTGCTGGCCAAAAAGGGATCGAACTGATGGCAGCCATCTGCAGATTTCATTCTGAGGCGTCTGCAGATGCGGACGTCTCGAAGGATGACGTCACCCCGTTAACGCACTAAGCTGACACCATGTTCGCGTATATCATCCGCCGCCTCATGTTCGTCCCGCCGACGCTGTTCGTGATCATTCTGATCAACTTCGCGGTGGTGCAGATATTGCCGGGCGGTCCGGTCGAGCAGATGATCTCGCAGATTTCCGGTCAGGCCGTCGATGCCACCAGCCGGGTCAGCGGCAATACCGGGTCGGAAACCGGCACCAGCAATGCCAGCACCGGGTCGGGCAGCAATGCTTCGGGCACCGTGCAAAGCAAATACCGGGGCGCGCAGGGCCTGCCGCCGGAATTCATCAAGCAGCTGGAAGCCCAGTTCGGTCTGGACAAGCCGGCGCATGAACGCTTCTTTCTGATGCTCAAGAACTATCTGGTGTTCGATTTCGGCAAAAGCTACTTCAAGGACGCCAGCGTCGTCGATCTGGTACTTTCGAAAATGCCGGTATCCATTTCCATCGGTCTGTGGACGACGCTGCTGGTCTACATGATTTCGATTCCACTCGGTGTCGCCAAGGCGGTTCGCGACGGGACGCGCTTCGATGTCTGGACATCCGGTGTGATCATTATCGGCAATGCCATACCGGCCTTTCTGTTCGCCATCCTGCTGATCGTGGTGTTTGCCGGCGGGCGTTATTTCGACTGGTTCCCGCTCAGGGGGCTGACCTCCGAAAATTTTGACGAGTTGTCGACACCGGCCAAGATCGCCGACTACTTCTGGCACATGGCCCTGCCGATTGCAGCGATGGTGATCGGCGGCTTTGCCGGTCTGGCGATGCTGACCAAGAACTCGTTCATGGAAGAAATCAACAAGCAGTATGTCGTCACGGCACGCTCCAAGGGGCTGACCGAAAAACGCGTTCTGTACGGGCATATCTTTCGCAATGCCATGCTGATCGTCATCGCCGGTTTTCCGAGCGCCTTTATCAGCATCCTGTTTTCAAGCTCGCTGATCATCGAGATCGTGTTTTCGCTGGACGGTCTCGGCCTGCTCGGGTTCGAGGCGGCGCTGAACCGCGACTATCCGGTGATGTTCGCGACCCTGTATTTCTTCGGTCTGATGGGGCTGATCGTCGGCATCATATCTGATGTCATGTATCACATCGTCGATCCCCGGATCGATTTCGGCAGCAGGGAAGCCTGATATGGCCGGCAGTCTTTCCAGCCCTGTTCAGACCGCCACGACCGAGGTCCGACCACGCGCGCGGCTATCGCCGCTGAATGCGCGCCGGGTTGAGAATTTCTGCGCCAACAGACGCGGCTTCTGGTCTTTGTGGATTTTTCTCGTGATGTTCCTGATCAGCCTGTTTGCCGAGGTCATCGCCAACGACAAGCCGGTGCTTGTCTGGTACGACGGCGGCATCTACCTGCCGATCCTGAAGGCCTACCCGGAGACCACGTTCGGCGGCGAGTTCAAGACCGAAGCCGATTATCGCGATCCGTTCGTCTCTGATCTGATCAAGGCCAAAGGCTGGATGGTGTGGCCGCTGGTCAGGTTCTCCTACGATACCGTGAACCTCAATCTGGCCGGTCCCGCCCCCTACGGGCCGACCGCCGACAACTGGCTCGGCACCGACGATCAGGGCCGCGACGTGCTGGCCAGAACCATCTATGGATTCCGGATTTCCGTGATCTTCGGTTTCATGCTGACGATTCTCAGCTCGATGCTCGGCATCGCCATCGGCGCAACGCAAGGCTACTTCGGCGGCTGGATCGATCTGATCGGCCAGCGCTTCATCGAGATCTGGACCAGCATGCCGCAACTGTATCTGCTGATCATTCTGGCCAGTGTGTTCGTGCCGAGCTTCTGGCTGCTGCTTGGTCTGCTTTTGTTGTTTCAGTGGGTCTCGCTGGTCGGTGTGGTCCGGGCAGAATTCCTGCGCACCCGCAATTTTGATTACGTTCGTGCGGCTAGGGCGATGGGTGCCGCCGATGCGGTGATCATGTTCAAGCACATCCTACCCAATGCCATGGTTGCGACACTGACGCTGCTGCCGTTCATTCTGGCCGGCTCAGTGACGATCCTGACGTCGCTGGATTTTCTCGGCTTCGGCCTGCCGCCGGGCTCGCCGTCACTGGGCGAGCTCTTGAATCAGGGCAAGAACAACCTGCATGCCCCCTGGCTCGGCATCACCGCATTCCTTATCCTGTCGATGATGCTGTCTTTGCTGGTGTTTATCGGTGAAGCTGTGCGCGATGCCTTCGACCCGAGGAAGACCTTCCGATGAGCACGATCCTCAGCGTCAAAAACCTGCACGTTTCATTTGGCCGCGCCGAGCGCGAGATCAAGGCGGTCGAGGGCGTGTCGTTCGATATCGAGGCCGGCCGCACCCATGCACTGGTCGGCGAGTCCGGGTCCGGCAAGTCGGTATCGGCGCTGTCGATCATGCGGCTGCTGCCCTACCCGACCGCCTGGCATCCAGAAGGCAGCATCGATTTCAGCGGCGAAGAACTGCTGCAGGCGCCGGAAAGCATGATGCAGACGATCCGCGGCAACCGCATCGCGATGATTTTTCAGGAACCGCTGAACAGTCTCAATCCATTGCATTCGGTGGAAAAGCAGATTTCCGAAGTGCTTTTGGTGCACAAGCACATGACGATGGCTGATGCCCGGGCGCGGGTTATCGAGCTGTTGCACATGGTCGGACTGGAAAGTGCCACTGAACGCCTGCATGCCCTGCCGCACGAATTTTCCGGTGGACAGCAGCAACGCATCATGATCGCCATGGCGCTCGCCAACGAGCCGGAAATCCTGATTGCCGACGAGCCGACCACGGCGCTCGACGTCACCGTGCAGGCGCAGATACTGAAACTGCTGAAGGACCTGCAAAAGAAACTCGGCATGGCGATGCTGCTGATTACCCATGATCTCGGCATCGTGCGGTTGATGGCCGACACCGTGTCGGTGATGAACCACGGCAAGGTGGTCGAAAGCGGTGCCGCGAAAACCGTCTTCGAGACCCCCGGTCACGCATACACCCAGCACCTGCTGGCGGCCGAGCCGAAGGGCTGGCCCGACCCGGCACCACCCAGTGCGAGCATTCTGATGGGCCGCGACGTCAAGGTCTGGTTCCCGATCAAGCGCGGCGTGCTGCGGCGTACCGTCGGCTACATCAAGGCGGTCGACGGCATTTCCGTCGATATCCGGGCCGGGCAAACGGTCGGCATCGTCGGTGAATCCGGATCCGGCAAGTCGACGCTGGGCCGCGCCCTGATCCGGCTTGAACATGCGACCGGCGACATTGAATTCAAAGGCGAAAGCTTGCAGGGACTGAACTGGAAGCAGCTGCGCCCGCTGCGGCGCGAAATGCAGATCGTCTTTCAGGACCCTTATGGCTCGCTCAGCCCGCGCATGTCGATCGGTCAGATCATCGAAGAAGGCCTGATCATCCACGATCTTGGCGATACCGAAAAGCGCCGCCAGATGATCGAGGCCGTGATGACCGAAGTCGGGCTGGAACCGGCCATGCGTGAACGCTATCCGCATGAATTTTCCGGCGGGCAGCGCCAGCGCATCGCCATCGCCCGCGCGATGATCCTGCGCC
>JANRAT010000090.1:6062-7815 GCA_030727885.1 Rhodospirillales bacterium
GGGCCCTCGTGCTGAAACCGAAATTAATTATTCTGGACGAGCCGACCAGCGCGCTCGACATGTCGGTGCAGGCGCAGATCGTCGATCTGCTGCGAGGCCTGCAACAGAAATACGATCTGGCCTACATGTTCATCAGCCACGATCTCAAGGTGGTCCGCGCCATGGCCCACGATGTTGTCGTGATGAAGGACGGCCGGGTTGTCGAGCAGGGCCCGGCACAGATGATCTTCGACAATCCGAAAGAGCCCTACACCAAGGCGCTGCTGGCCGCTGCGCTTAACCTCAAGGCCGACGACAGCGGTGTGGTGAGTACCTGAGCCGTACATTTATAATATAAAGTCGTCATCCTGAACTTGATTCAGGATCCATATACTCGCACAACAAACTGAGTGTTTATGATATGGACCCTGAATCAAGTTGGGGTGACGTTTTAATTTGGAGAGAGTGATTCAATGAAATTCATGTTTTTGTCCGCTGCCGATAAAGCCCAGGCCTGGCGCGAAGCGATGTCCAACAAGTTTCCGGACGCCGGGTTTGATATCTGGCCCGACGAGACCACGAACAAGGCCGACTACGACTATGCCATTGTCTGGCGCCCACCGGTCGGCGAACTGAAAACCTTTCCGAACCTGAAGGGGATTCTGTCACTGGGCGCCGGTGTCGACGGCATCCTCAGCGATACCGATCTGCCTGAAGGCGTGCCGGTTGTGCGACTGGTGGACCGTTGCCTGACCGAGGGCATGAGCGAATACGTGCTGTATTGGGTGATCCATTATCACCGCCGCCTGGGTGTCTATCTGAACTGGACATCCAACGGCACCTGGAAGCAGATGCGCCAGACCGATACCCGCGACAAGAAAGTTGGCTTCCTGGGTCTGGGTGAGCTTGGCAGTGATGCGGCAAAGAAAGTCGCAGCCCTCGGCTTTGATGTTGCCGGCTGGTCGCGCACCGAAAAGCACATTGACGGGATCAAATCATTTTATGGTGCAGACGGGCTGGTGCCGTTTTTGAACCGCACCGAAATTCTGATCGTTTTGCTGCCGCTGACCGCACAGACCCGCGGCATCATCAACAAGGACACCCTGGCCGCCCTGCCCGAAGGCGCCAACATCATCAATTGCGCTCGCGGCGCTCACGTGGTTGACGAAGACCTGCTGGCGGCACTCGACAGCGGCCACATCAATGCTGCAACGCTGGATGTGTTCCATGTTGAGCCACTACCCGCTGATCACCCGTATTGGACGCATCCGAAAGTCACCGTGACACCGCACATGGCAAGCCTGACCGTGCCTTCAAGCGCCGCCGACTGGATGGAAGAAAACATCAAGTTGATCGAAGCCGGCAAAAAGCCGCTGAATACGGTCGATGTCAAGAAAGGCTATTGAGTGTAACGGACCTGATCAGCCGAGCCCGGTCCAGATCATCGACAGGCCGGAGATCACCAGCATGATGTCGAGCATGAACTCGAACGTGTGCAGGCTGATCCGGTCAACCACCTGCTTGCCGAGAAAAGATCCGGCCATCATCGAGGCACCGACGATCAGACCCTGCAGGAACTGCGGCCACGGCAGCGCGCCCATCTGCTGAAACGTCACCGCCTTGGAGATCATCAGCCCGAGCGAGGCCGCCGCCTCGGTCGACAGCAAGGCCCCCTTGCCAAGGCCGACGGCAGCAAAGGCCGGAATGCTGAGCGGTCCGGTTGACAGCACGATCCCGGTCAGAAAACCGATCACCGCACCGGCCAGTGCCAGTT
>JANRAT010000091.1 GCA_030727885.1 Rhodospirillales bacterium
GTTCAAGAAATGCGCCCATGCTTTCGAAATCCGTCAGCGCGACGACCAGTTCCTTGAGGTTGTCGAGACGGCCCGGCGCATCCGGTTCGTTCTTGGTGCGCCACATCTCGATGTAGCCGCTGTCTTCAAGGATCTGTTTGCAGAGCTCGGCCGGGGTCAGGGTTTCGGCGAGATGCCGCCAAAGCGAGAACGTGGCCAGCAGTTCGCTCAGCGCTTTCCGGGTTTGCGGGCGCAGCTCGTCGGTTTCCAGCAACAGGGCAATGGCGCGGGTCATCGAAAGGCGTTCGGCCCGGGCATAGGTGTGAATGGTCTGCAAACTGGTTTTGCCGATGCCGCGCGTCGGCACGTTGACGATGCGCTCGAACGCCAGATCGTCATCGGGCTGGGCGACGACACGCAGATAAGCAACAGCATCGCGGATTTCCTGGCGCTCGTAAAAGCGCGGGCCGCCGATGACCCGGTACGGCACGCCGATGGTGATCAGGCGCTCTTCGAACTCGCGGGTCTGAAAGCCGGCGCGCACAAGGATCGCCATGTCTGCCAGCTTGTCACCCTTGCACTGATAGGCTTCGATCTCGTCGCCGACCAGACGGGCTTCCGCTTCGCCGTCCCAGACGCCGCGTACGCGGACCTTTTCGCCGTCATTGACGTCGGTCCACAAGGTCTTGCCGAGCCGCCCCTCGTTGTTGGCAATCAGACCCGAGGCGGCGGCCAGAATGTGCGGGGTCGAGCGGTAATTGCGCTCAAGCCGAACGACGCGGGCGCCCGGGAAATCTTCTTCGAAACGCAGAATGTTGCCGACCTCGGCGCCGCGCCAAGAATAGATCGACTGGTCGTCATCGCCGACACAGCAGATGTTGCGGTGTTGCTGCGCCAAAAGTCTGAGCCACAGATACTGCGACACGTTGGTGTCCTGGTATTCGTCGACCATGATATAGCGGAATCGCTGCTGATAGGCCTTGAGGACTTCCGGCCGGTCATGAAACAGCCTTAGGCAGAGCAGCAGCAGATCGCCGAAATCGGCGGCATTCAGGGTCTGCAGTCTGGCCTGATAGTCCTTGTACAGATCGACGACCTTGCCGTCGCCCTGTCCGGCTTCGCTGGTCGGCACCTTGTCGGGCATAAAGCCGCGATCTTTCCAGCGCTGGATGATCCCGGAAATGGCGCGCGCCGGCAGCTTCTTTTCATCGATGTCGTGAATATCGATCATCTGCTTGATCAGGCGCACCTGATCGTCGGAATCCAGGATCGTGAATTGCGGCGTCAGGCCGACCGCCTCGGCATTGGCGCGCAGAATTCTGGCGCCGACGGCGTGAAACGTGCCGACCCACCAGCCTTCGAGCGGACGGCCGATCAGCCGCGCAACCCGTTCCTTCATTTCGCTGGCGGCCTTGTTGGTAAAAGTGACGGCAAGGATTTCGCCGGGATTGGCGCGATTCTGCATCAGAATGTGGGCGAGCCGGGTCGTCAGGACC
>JANRAT010000092.1 GCA_030727885.1 Rhodospirillales bacterium
TGTAACACGAGGCCTGCAACCGTTGCAGCTTCTTCATCGGGCAGATCCCAATCAAGCTCGCGATTGATATCCCTTAGCGTCACAGAACCGTCGACCAGATAACTGCCATCGCCCTGCGCAGTAACACCGATGACCGAAATGTCATGTTCATCGTCAATGTCTCCGACGATTTCTTCAATAATATCTTCAAGTGTAACGACCCCCATATTGGAGCCGTATTCATCGATAACCAGGGCGAAATGTTCGCGGCGGTCACGGAAAGCCTGCAACTGATCCAGCAAAAGGGTCTGCTCGGGGATAAACCAGGGCGATGTGCTGATGCTCAACACGTCGACGCCCTTGGCATCACCGCCAAGTCGCATCAACTCTCTCAACAGCGCTTTGGCGTGCAGAATACCGATGATGTTTTCTGGATCTTTTTTCCAGAGTGGAATTCGCGTGTAAGGGCTTTCAAGGACCTGACGGACGATCTCCTCGGATGGCAAATCCGCATCAATGGCGACGACGTTGCGCCGGTGCGTCATAATTTCTTCAACCTGCACTTCAGTCAGATCCAGGACCGAGCGCAACATGTCGCGTTCTTGCTTGACGGACGGCTCATCACCGTCATGCAATTCGATGGCACCTCGGAGTTCTTCTTCAGCGGCTTCCCGGCTTTCGTCGGCGCTGTTGCCGGCGCCCATCAATATCAGCATGCGGCGAACCACCGCGTTGATGGTCAGGGTAATTGGTGCGAATACGAAAATGAATGGTTTGATGATCGGAGCTACGAACAACGCCATAGTGTTGGCATTTCTAATGGCGTACGTCTTCGGCAGAATTTCAGAAAAAATCAGGATCAGAAAAGTCATGACGACGGTGGCATAGACGACGCCATGATCGCCAAAAAGACGGATCAGCAGACTTGTCGCTAGTGATGATGCCAGAATGTTGACCAGATTATTGCCGAGCAAAATTGCACCGATCAGACGCTCCTTGTCTTCATGCAGCGCATTGACGGTGATGGCACGCTGATCACCGTTTTGCTCCATCTGGTGCATCACATGCTTGGAGACGGCGGTCAGCGCCGTCTCAGCACCTGAGAAAAAGCCTGATAAAATCAGAAGCACAAATATTGATAGGCCGATTTCCAACATCGTAGATCCTTCCTGAATGGAAAAGGCATGATAGGCGATTTTGCGCCACTTCGCCCGAAATTATGAGCTATATCGCATCGGTGATGAAAGTATCCAGAACATCAGCAACGATTTTCGGATCGACATCGTTCGCAACGAACGAATTGCCGATCGCCCGGGCCAGGATAAAAGTCAATTTTCCGCCCTGGGTTTTCTTGTCCCGGCCCATATGTTCCAGCAGCGCCTCGGACGTCCAGTTTTTACCCGCCAGCCCCTTCAGGTCTGTCGGCAAACCGACCTCGATCAGGTGCGCCCGCAAAGTGTCACGTTCTGTTTCGCTGGTCATTGCCAGGCGGACAGACAATTCAAGCGCCATAACCATGCCGATCGCGACGGCTTCACCGTGCTTCAGTTTATCTTCAAAGCCGATCTGCGCTTCAATGGCATGGCCAAAGGTGTGCCCGAGGTTCAACAAGGCCCTTAGTCCGGCTTCACGTTCATCAGCAGCGACGATTTTCGCCTTGTTGGCGCACGAACGAAGCACCGCTTCACGCCGTGCGCCTGAATCTCCGTTTAAAACCTTCTGGCCATTGATTTGCAGCCAATCGAAAAAATTACGGTCATTGATGACGCCGTATTTAAGAACCTCGGCATAACCACAGCGTCGTTCGCGCATCGGCAGGGTATCGAGGGTCAAGGTGTCGGCAATCACCGCACGTGGTTGATGAAAGGCCCCGATCAGGTTTTTGCCGAACCGCGTATCGACGGCGGTTTTACCACCGACCGAGCTATCGACCTGGGCCAGCAATGTCGTCGGGATTTGAATGAAATCGATGCCGCGCAGCAGAACGGCTGCGGCAAACCCTGTCAGATCACCGATTACGCCGCCGCCTAATGCTATCAGTGTTGTTTTCCTGTCGACGCCACCTTCCAGCAGGTCATCGAGAAGCTGGCCAAGCTGAGCCATGCTTTTTGTCTGTTCGCCGGGCGGCAGGATAATTTCGCGTGTTGTTATCTTCGACTTTGAAAGTGAATCCTTGAGCGGCTGAAGCCATGCTTTCGCAATGTTTGTGTCGGTTACGATGATCACGCGAGGTGCCCGCAGAATGCCGGAAAGGATGCTGCCGGCCTGCGCGATGCCTCCTTCACCAACGTGAATATTGTAACTGCGATCCCCCATCGGGACCTGCAGGACTTCTATGCCGTCCGTAGCGAGACTCATGACTTGGTTCCTTGCTGGGCGTTTCGCTTGAGGGCAAGAATGGCTTTCTGCAAGGTCATTTCAAGCCCTTCATTCCCCGAGTCGATGGTGATATCGGCTTCTGCGTAGATCGGGTAACGCTGCTCAGCAAGGTTCTTCAATGTTGTCAGCGGATCTTCGTTATTCAGCAATGGACGGGTTTTCGAGCGCTTGGTGCGCTGAAAAAGAACCTCTGGATCGGCGCGTAGCCACAACGAGATGGCATTTTTCTTGACCGCCCAACGCGTTTCCGGATCAATGAACGCACCGCCACCTGTGGCAATGATGCTGGGTCCAGAAAGCAAAAGTCGCTGGATGACACGCCGTTCGCAATCCCTGAAGGCCGGTTCACCGTAAACTTCGAATATATCGCGGACCTCGCAGCCTGCAGCGGTTTCGACTTCACTGTCGGAATCCATGAATGGCAGTCCGAACGATTCGGCTAAACCGCGACCAACACATGATTTTCCGGCACCCATCAGACCGACAAGCACAATCGGGCGATCCAACTTGATTGGATCGTCTGCGGTCTCGGAAGCGTTGGTGGGCGCTATGGCCATGTTTTTAATCACTTTTCTAACAACATACTCGACGGCGGTTGTTTCTCGGTTGGCTGAGGCCGTTGAAAGGGCTCCATCGTGCCGATAGACTGACGCGGCTTCGACAAAAATTTGCCACAGTCACGAGCGAGCATCAATTGCAGTGTCGTTCGATAATATATAGTCAGTTTTCAATCCGGTTACATGACACCGGATCAATGCAAATGGATAACAGGATTTTATGGGTAAGATAACGGTTGTAGTTTTAGTTTTGTTGTTACTGGGTGCCGGTGGCGGTGCGGTGTTTCTGGCAACTTGGGAAATTCCTGCGCCAATAAGCAACGTCGAAAAGGTGCTGCCGAATGACAAGTTCCCGCGCTGATCTCTATGCCGGGCTTGTTGCGGCGATCTGCATTGCCATGCCTGCCGCGGCGCAAACCCCGGCGAACAGCGGTCCTGTCGATCTGACGCGACCGCCTGGTCTGCAAGGCCCGGGCAATTCGGCAGCGCCAGAATCCCAGTCACAGACCGACAATCGATCAACAGCGCCGATGCGCTTGATCCCGGCTGTGCGGAGCACGCCGGAGACGCCAAGCGATGCGACGCCCAAACTGCCATCAAACTCGCTTGGAAAAGCTGGTATCGAGGTCGATGGGCTGAGCAAAATCGATGATGAATCAGTAGGAATTCTGTCCGAGCAGGATGGCGGTTTCGGAATCAATATGTGGCGGGGTATCACGCGTGCGGATGCCGTTGCGCTTGTCAATGGCTTGCCGAAGCATCTTGAATCTGCAGCGCTGCGAGACGTTGCGTCTCGGCTGTTGTTGAGCCGAGCCAAAGCGCCAGTTGCCGTCGGTGAAAACGCCAAAAGCCTCTTGGCGGCACGCTCCAGCGCTTTGCTGGCTATGGGCAATGTGGAATCAACAGATCTGTTGATGACGGCGTCCCCATCTCAGGATCGCCCAATCGGATTGGATGAGGTCGACGCCAAGCTGCAAGTTCTGAAATACAATAATGCCCATGCCTGTGGTTTGGTTCGCAATAATCGCGCGACGATTAACGATGATTTCTGGCAACGCCTTGTAATCTATTGTGATGCGCTGGATGGGAATGCGGATCGTGTCGGTTTTGGTTTATCCCTGCTGCGTGAAACGTCCGGCGATGATCCGGCTCTGGTTTTGCTGGCAGATGCCGTCATCACGCGTAACAAGATCATTCTGGAAAAAATCGACCGGCCGACACCGATACATCTGGCGTTAAGTCGTACCGCCAAGGTTGAACTGCCGCTAAGCGTTGCTGAAAGCAAAGATCCGTTGGTTCTGTATAGCGCAGCAATGGCACCGAATTTGAAAATCGGTGCCAGGATTGAAGCTGCAGAGCGGGCCGTGCCGATGGGCGCGCTCAATCCTGCGGAACTGCGGCAACTGTATCAGCAGGTTACGTACACCGATGCTGATATTGGAAACGCACTGGCTCGGGCTGCAGAGGTTGGTGGGGCTGCGGCACGTGCGCTTTTGTATCAGGCTGCGCTTAAACAGAATATTCCTTCTGCCCGCGCCGAAATCATTTCGACCGCGTTGGGTATTGCCCGCGAGGATGGTCGATATATCGCCGCCGTCAAAGCGTTTCGTCCGCTGATCAATCGTTTGCCGCCGAGCCCTGAACTGGTCTGGTTTGCGCTAACCGGAGTTCGTGCGTTCCTGACACTTGGCGATCCTGTCGGCACCGATCGATGGATGGCGTTACTGCGGGCGAGTGCGACAGTGATTGATGACTCAAAGCTGGCTTTGGCAAGGGTAAGGCCATTGGCCCGTTTAATCGGGGCCGGTGACAAGTCTATACCGTTGGAAGCAGAGCTGACGGAATGGCATAAATCCCTTGGTGATCGACCGGAAGCGCCGGCGCTTCGTACAGCACTTAACGGCATGCTGTTGGCACTTGGAGAAGACGTGCCGCCCTCGGCATGGGCGGGCATTCCCAGTGGCACGGCCACCAGCCAGATGATGCCGGCACCTGATGTCTGGTTTAAATTCAGAGAAAGCATGCGGGCCCTTGGCATCCCGCAAATGACCCAGCCTATGCAGACTTTTGCCGGTGGTTCGGTGAGTGTCGCAAGCGAAAATTCCCAGATCGAAAAACAGGTGCCAATCGGGGCTGTCAAAGCTGCAATTTATGCCTTGCAGGTTATGGGTGACGGTGGACCCGGTGCACGGGGGATTTCAGTTGTTTACGAGGTCGTCGCAGCCTTCAAGGCAATGGGCTTTGAGCAGAATGCCCGGCAACTGGCCTTGGAAACCTTGCTGGCGGCAGGCCTCTGATTTCCCGAATTCCACTGCAGGTCCTCAGCCTATGGCCGAATTAAGCTACCCTTGGATCGATAACTTCCTGAACATGATGCGTTCAACCCGCAACGCATCAGCCAACACGCTTTCGGCTTATCGTGGGGACCTGACTGAATTCGCGCGCTTTACCGGACGGCGCCAAACCGCACCGGAACGGGCGAATGCCGAACAGGTGCGCGGATACCTTCGTGCCCTTGATGAAAAGGGCTTGGCTGCATCGACTGCGGCACGCCGCTTGTCGGCCCTGAAAAGGTTTTACCGGTTTGTCGTCGAGATGGGTTTTCGCGAGGATGATCCGACATCCAGCATGGATGGCCCCAAACTGGGGCAGCGGTTGCCAAAATATCTCAGCGAAACCGAAGTGGATCAACTGCTGGAAGCCGCCAAGCGTCGTCCCGGTGCCGATGGACTGCGTTTGCTGGTCTTGTTGGAAGTTCTTTATGCTACCGGTCTCAGGGTCAGTGAGCTTGTGACGCTGCCGCTTTCATCTTTCCTGCGCGACAGCCCGGTGCTGATCGTCAACGGGAAGGGGGGCAAGGAGCGTATGGTGCCGTTGGGTGAGCCTGCTCAGGATGCCGTGCATGATTACCTGGCTATTCGAGACAGCTTTTTACCGAAAGGCAGGGCCAAGGGGCGCGCCAACCGCTTTCTTTTTGCGTCGCGGGCGCGCGAGGGGCATTTGACACGGGCCCGTTTCGGCCAATTACTCAAGGAATTGGCGCTGGAGGCGGGCATAGACCGCAGACGTGTCTCCCCCCACGTACTCAGGCACTCATTTGCCAGCCATTTACTGGCAAATGGCGCAGATTTGCGCGCTTTACAGCAGATGTTGGGGCATGCCGACATTTCAACGACGCAAATCTACACCCATGTTATGGAAGAACGGCTGCGCGCATTGGTCGAGAGCAGCCACCCCCTTGCCGGATTGTAATGTCGCCCACGTTGACATACAGGAGTCTGGACTCTATCTCTTTGGCAACCTTAACGGGCCGTCGCTAGCTCGGTCCGCCTAATTCGCGCCCTGCGCACCCGGAGCCGCATATGCTGCAAAAATTAGCCAAACGCCTTTTCGGCTCGGCCAACGACAGATTCATCAAAACCCTGCATACCTCGGTTGAGGCCGTGGGAGCCGCTGAGGCGGAGCTGCTGGCGCTTTCCGATGACGAGTTGAAAGCCCGCACCGACTGGCTGCGTGGTCGACTGGAAGCAGGCGAAGACCTGGACGACCTGCTGGTCGATGCCTTTGCAACGGTACGTGAAGCGGCGAAGCGCACGCTTGGGCAGCGTCACTTCGATGTACAGATGATGGGTGGTATCGTTCTGCACCGCGGCATGATCGCGGAAATGAAAACCGGGGAAGGTAAAACCCTTGTCGCCACACTGGCCGTTTATCTGAATGCGCTGAGCCGTGAAGGCGTTCATGTGGTAACCGTGAACGATTACCTGGCCGAACGCGATGCCGGCTGGATGGGGCAGGTCTACAAATATCTCGGCCTGACGGTCGGCGTTATCAAGCACGGCATGGATGACGCTGAACGCCGCGCCGCCTATGCCTGTGATGTGACCTATGCGACAAACAACGAACTGGGCTTCGATTATCTGCGCGATAACATGAAGTTCACACTGGAGGATATGGTCCAGCGGCCGTTCAATTTCGCCATCGTCGATGAAGTCGACAGCATCCTGATCGACGAAGCCAGAACACCGCTGATCATCTCCGGACCGACCGAAGACCTCGGGGATATGTATGCTACGGTCAATGTGCTGATTCCCAGACTTGAGCCTGATGACTTCGAAAAAGACGAAAAGGCGCGGTCGGCGACTTTTACCGAATCCGGGATCGAGAAAATCGAAAAGATGATGCGCGACGCCGGTCTTCTGGAAGAAGGCTCGTTGTACGACATCCAGAATGTCAGCCTGGTGCATCATGCCAATCAGGCGCTTCGTGCCCATGTGCTGTTCGAACGCGATGTTGATTACATCGTCAAGGACAACCAGGTCATTATCATTGATGAATTCACGGGTCGTATGCAGGAAGGCCGCCGCTACTCTGAGGGGCTGCATCAGGCGCTCGAAGCCAAAGAGAACGTGCATATCCAGAACGAAAATCAGACGCTCGCCTCGATCACCTTCCAGAATTATTTCCGCCTGTATCCAAAGCTTGCCGGGATGACCGGGACAGCGATGACCGAAGAAGGCGAGTTCTCTGAGATTTACAAGTTATCGGTCGTTGAAATCCCGACCAATGTACCGATCTCCAGAAAAGATTACGATGACGAAGTGTATCGCTCCGTCGACGAAAAATACGATGCCATCACCCTGCAGATCAAAGATTGTTTCGAGAGAAAACAGCCTGTTCTGGTCGGCACTGTGTCGATTGAAAAATCCGAACAGCTTTCCGAGAAACTGAAGCAGGCGAAAATTCCGCACCATGTTCTGAACGCGCGCTATCACGAACAGGAAGCTTTTATCATCGCCCAGGCCGGCAAGCCCGGTGGCGTGACGATTGCGACCAATATGGCCGGTCGCGGTACAGATATTC
>JANRAT010000093.1 GCA_030727885.1 Rhodospirillales bacterium
GCTTTCGCGATGGGTAGCACCTGCACGCCATCAGGCACACCAATCCAGATCAGGTTGCTATCCATTGATTTCGAAAGTATCTCCGCCAGTTTTTGCATCAACTGATCGTGCGTGTATCCCAGCAATATTTCGCCCTGGAACTGTGACAAGGCCACACTGTACTGCACGTGTTTCTGCGCCTGGATTTCCGCTTTTTTCAGCGATGTGACGTCCGTATGCGTGCCAGACATGCGCAGCGGCTTACCATCATCCGCCCACGCCAGCACATGTCCGCGATCAAGCACCCAAACCCAGGAACCGTTCTTGTGACGCAACCGGTGCGTACTTTCGTAATATTCGTGCTTGTTGCTGATGACATCATCAAGCGCAGTCTCTACAGCTTTTGCATCATCCGGGTGCAGCAGACTTTCCCATGTCTTGAGAGTTACAGGTTCCAGTTCCTTAAGTGAATAGCCAACAATCTCGGCCCATCGTTCGTTGAAGACCGTCGCCCCGGTTTCAAGATTCCACTCCCAGGTACCGGTTCCTGTCCCCCAGATGATTTCCTCCAGTTTCCGCCGTTCATCGGCCAGGACCCGTTCGGTATTCTTCAGGTCCGTAATGTCGGTAACGCTTACGGGAACCCTTTTCGCCGCCTCCACCGTCTTTGGAATCGGCATGGAAATAATACAGTTCAAACTGACCCCGTCACTGCGTCTGAACTCTGCGCTTCGCACGAACATCGAAACCCCGTCCCAATATGCATGCAACCTCTCAACAAAAATTTCACGCGCACCTGGACCGAAATACTTCTCGATTGAACCGATCAGGGCCACGGCCGACGGTGCCATGAAAAGGTCTGTGGCATACTTGTTTGCCTTGGTGATTTTGACGGCATTGATCAACTCGGAGACCAGGCCGGGGTTTGCATCCAGATGTGCCTGCAGGTCGGTGACGCCGCTGGCGCGGAGTTCATCCAGCTTACGCACGACAACGGAGAGATCTTCTTCCAGCAATGCGACAGCCGCGGAATCAAACAGCGATTCAAAACGCTGTTCGCTTTCCTCAATCAACTGATCCGTGAAGCGGCTTTTTTCAATTTCCCTCAGGAATACACCCATAACCACCGTGCAAAGCGTCAATGTCACCAGAAAGGGTGTCGCCAGCGTCAGCAGAATATCGTCGACATAACTGACTGACAGGAAAGAAAACAGTCCGATGGACACCAGCTGAACGATCAAACCAAAGACAAACAACGTCAGCACACGAATGTTGGGAAGGGCAGAGGCCAACATATCCTTGAACAGCAAGCCGATCAGGATTGACGCCAGGATGGTTGCAACGCCAACGGGATATCCGCCGCCGCCCAGATAAATTCGATAGATACTTGCTGAGATACCGGCGATGCCCGCCGTTAAGGGGCCACCGAATAATCCTGCCAATGACAGAACAACTGTTCGGGCATCAAATATAATGCCCGGTTTGTAGTTAACTGACCAATGCATGGCGGCGATGGCGGCTGCGCCGAAAAGCAGTCCGGAGGCAATTTGACCTGCCCGTTCACCATGAGGCCATTTAATAATAACGAACCAATGGAAAGCACAGAGCGATAAAAGAAGTAACGCATTGCTGATTAGGCTTATTGTCAAGACGCAGTTACTCTCAATATTAACAGAATACGCACAGTTATTTACTGATTTATATCCAGTCTGGTGAATTCTGTATTATTAAAAAATCAAGAGCGTTATTTTTTTATCACAACTTGCGAATATTTACAATTAATATGGGAATGATTAGAATTTGTATTAACAAGCTATCTCACGGGACTTTGGCCCCTCACAGCCACCGCGCTGTCAGCGACGCCACGAAAAACCCGGCAAACATACAGGCAACGAACAGTAGCACCGGCAAACCGCCGATGCTCAGTGCTGTGATTGCCGGGCCCGGGCAGATCCCGACCAGACCCCATCCGGCACCGAAGGTTGCCGCACCCAGTATCAATTTCCTGTTAATCGAACCGGAGGCAGGACCCGGGAACTTGTCGCCGCAAACCGGCTTCACGCGCTTTGCAGCAATACGCCACGCGATGATCATCGGCAAAACCGCCCCTGCCATCACGAAACCGAGGGTCGGGTCCCATGCGCCGCTTGCGACATCAAGAAAGGCGATGACCCGCGCTGGATCAATCATATCCGAAACGACGAGGCCCAGACCAAAAAGAACACCACTGAAAAGCGAGACAAGAAGATTCATGATTTACCCGTATATCATCGGCCTGACGAACACGGCGACAGCCATGGCGATTGACATGAAGACGAGCGTTGCAGCAATTGAGCGCGGAGAGAAACGCGAAAGACCGCACACGCCATGACCACTGGTGCAGCCGCCGCCGGTTCTGGAGCCAAAGCCGACCAGCAGGCCACCCGCCGAAAGCAAAACCACTGAATGTGTAACGCCGATATCCGGCATGGGGTGGAACAGCCCGTAAATCTGTGGGGCCACAATCAGACCCAGTAGAAACAGGACACTGCCTTTGTAATGGGTACCCGGCTCTATTCTGGCGACCGCGCTGGCAATCCCGCTGATCCCGGCGATGCGTCCGGCAAACAGCAGAAACAGTGCTGCCCCGCAGCCGATCAGCATACCGCCGCCCAGTCCCATCAGGATGTCATGTGCGTTGAAAACCATTTTGCTCCTGCATATTCCGCATGAATTAAGGACGGCAGTCGACCGTCAGCATAGTCACTTTATAAGACTGTTCCGAACATCGCGCCAATGCCTGCTGTCACAGCCATAGCAATCGCCCCCCAGAATGTAACCCTCAGTGTTGCTGTCAGGACCTTAGCCCCGCCAACCCGTGCCGACAACGCACCCAGTGCTGCGAGGCTGATCAGCGTTGCTGCCGAGACCACCCAAATAGCCTGCGAGAGCGGCGCCAGCCACATCGCGACCAGCGGCAATAAGGCACCGGCTGAAAACGTCAATGCCGAGGTAAACGCCGCCTGAATAGGCCTGGCAACGGCGTGCTCTGAAATGCCCAGTTCATCGCGGGCATGGCTGGCCAGAGCATCACGCGCCATCAGCTGCCGGGCAACCTTTTCCGCAAGATCCTTTTCGACGCCGCGTTCGACGTAAATATCCGCAAGTTCGCGCAGCTCTTCTTCCGGCATCTCGTCGAGCGCCTTTTGCTCGGTGACGAGATCGGCCCGCTCGGTGTCCGATTGAGAACTGACTGAGACGTATTCACCGGCGGCCATGGACATGGCCCCGGCAACGAGGCCTGCAATCCCTGCAATCAGAATACTGTTGCGGTCCGGTGTTGCGGCGGCGACACCAACGATCAGGCTGGCGGTTGATACGATGCCGTCATTGGCGCCGAGCACTGCTGCCCGCAACCAGCCGATCCGTTGTACGAAGTGATGTTCTTTACTGATCGGGGATTCCACACTGTTCATCCAAAATAATGACGCCGCAGCATCATGTTATTTCCGAGGCTTCGTCAAGTAACCTGAGCTGCACTTCAAAACCGTCGCTGCAGTTGCTTGCCGGCGACAGGATTTTTAACGAAGCCCCGGCGCCCTCGGCAATCGCGATGGCGATGGCAAGACCAAGACCGCTACCCTCGGCCATGCTGGAGCCGCGGGCAAACGGTTTGGTCAGATCCTGCAACGGCTCCGGCGCAATCACCGGTCCGGCATTGATCACCCGCACCTCACCGCTCTCCGGACAGTTAATTTCAATCATCGAGTCCGCGGGGCTGTGCTTCAGGGCGTTTTCGATCAGGTTGCGCATCAGGATGCCGAATGCATCGCCGTCCATTCGTGACGACAGCGTGCAGGATTCTTGCAGCGAGAACGTGATGCGATCTCCCTGGTCCGTGTCACGGCGAAACTCTGCAACAACATGCTTCAGGATCGGCAGAAGATCGGTTTTCGTTTCTGTAATCAACGTGCCGCCTTCGGCCCGGGCAAGCTGCATCAACTTTTCGGAAATACGCGTGAGCCGTTGTAATGCCTGTTCAATTCTCTGAACCCGGTCCTGCACGTCGCCGGATGGCAGCGTCGTCAACAGTCGCTGGGTTTGCGCCAGTGCACCGGCAATCGGCGTTCTGAGTTCGTGGGCACTGTTGGCAGCGAAACTGCGCTCCGCCAGCAAACTACGCTGCAAGCGGCCCATCAACTGGTTGACGGCAAAGGCAATCGGGCCAATTTCTTCAGGCAGCCTGTCGCCGCTGACCGGTGACAAATTGCCGGCACCCCGCGTCTCGATTTCGGTTCTGAGATGCATCAGCGGCACCATGCTGCGGCGAACCAGTAACCAGACGACGATAAAACTGAACGGCAAACAAAGAAACAGCGGAATGACCAGGGAAAGGGTCGATTCCATGGTCCCTTCGCGGCGGTGCGCGAGCGGTTCGGCAACTTCGATAAACAGCGTGCTGCTGACGGCGGATTCGGTATAGATGCGATGTGTTGCCGTTTTGGAAAACCCGGTCTTTGGCAATTTCGGAAAATTATCCGGGTCCGCATCATGGGATTGCAGCACGATTTTACCATGCTGGTCGCGGACCAGATATGTCAGGAATTCCTTGTGCGGCGCCAATGATCCGATCAGACGTGTCGGCAGTCCCGCTTCATGATCAAGGATATCGATCACCGCCAGCGGCAGCAGACGCTGCGCGGTCTCCTGTAATGCACTATCGAAAGCTTCATCAAGTTCATGGCGGATGACGTAGCCGGAAAACACAACGCCGACGAACCATAGCGCCGTCACACCCAAGCCCAGATAAAGACTGAGACGATTGCGCAGACTGTATGCGGCGTTCATGGTTGTCCCAGCCGGTAACCGGCGCCGCGCATGGTTTCTATCACCGCGTGGCCGAGTTTCTTGCGCAACCGGCTGACGTGAACCTCAACGGTGTTGCTTTCGAATTCGGCATCGAAATTGTACAGAGACTCTTCAAGCTGTGCCTTCGAGAAAATGACGCCCGGCCGTTGCATCAGCGCTTCCAAAAGCCGCCATTCCCGTGCTGTCAGGATGATGTCCGTACCATGTTTGGAAATTTTCTTGGCGGCCAGATCAATCTGCAGATCGCCGAGGTTGATCATCGGATTGGGATTGCCGGTATAGCGGCGCTGCACGGCGGCGATCCTTGCTGTCAGTTCGGCCAGATCAAACGGCTTCACCAGATAATCATCAGCGCCGGCATTCAGGCCTTCGATCCGCTCCGATATCTGGTCGCGCGCCGTCAGGATGATCACCGGCGTGGTATTACCGGCGGCGCGGACCGTGTTCAGGAAATCCAGTCCACGGCCATCCGGCAACATCAGATCGAGCAGGATCAGATCATAGCGCGCGGTCCGGGTGCTGACTTCGGCGTCTGCCAGTCGTGTCAGCCAGTCGACAGCGTGCTGATCCGCGGCCACTTGTTCACGGATCGCGCTACCGAGCATTTCGTCGTCTTCAATTAAAAGTATACGCATGATCGTTCCATAAGGGTCTCCGGGGCATAGAGCAATATGGGACTTACCTGACGCGGGGCTTAAGCAGTATAAAGCGAGACCTTCAGGGGGCCGCAAGGTTTCGCCGGCACAGTTCGGCAATTCAATCGATACCCGGGAGTTGAAATCAAATGAAAAAACACCTGATTGCCGTCGCCATTGCCGCTTCTGCCCTGGGGTATAGCACGTTTGGCCAGGCCAGTGAGCGATGCAACGTTCCCATGTCAGATTGGCAGCCCCGCGAAGCGTTGCAACAAAAACTGGAAGAAAAAGGCTGGCAGGTTCATCGTATCAAGACCGACGATGGATGCTATAAAGCCTACGTCGTCACCGATAACGGCGATAACCTCAAAGCCTACTTCGACCCGAAAACTTTGGTAACGATCAAAAAGAAAGATGAAGACCGAGATGATTGAGCCACGAAAGATGGCACAGCATAAGACCGACAACGCCATGCCGTCCGAACAGCCTTTCCCGTTAAGCACGCTGTTCCGCAGGCGTTTTATTCCGGCTTTTATCGCCTTCACGATCCTGTTTCTGGTCTTGCTCGGGCTGACTGCGCAGCATGTGGTCGAGGAAATCTATCTTGAGCAGGCGCAGCGCCGGGCACAGACCATGGCGCGTGCCGTATCTGTGGCGGCACCCGTCGCCTGGCGCCATCTGATGTCGGGGCAGACCCTGGCGGAAATGAAAAATACCAACGACGCCGACACGCTGGCTCAGACATTCGCCAGTGAAGTCAAAGAAATGAATCTGCCGGAGCTCAAGGTTTATGATCACGACCGTCGCGTCCTGTTCGCGACCAAGGCCGACGAAATCGGCTCCACGGAAAACGGTGATGCACTGAAGAATGTGTATGCCAATTCAACATCGGAAATCGTCACCAAGGAATTCCCGGACGGCACCCGTCAGTATGAGCTTTATGTCCCGGTGTTTGACGAAAACAACACCGTGCAGACGGTGTTCGAACTGTATGAGCCCGTGACCTATCTGAACACCATTCTGCTGAATGCCGGGATTCCGACCATGGCCGTACCGGCAGCGCTGCTGTTTGTGCTGATCCTTGGGCTCAACACATTGGTCGGTCGCGCGCAGACGGATATCGACCAGCGCACCAACGCCCTGAAGGAATTGCAGGAGCGGTTGTCATCCTTCGTTTCTGAAACCGCCATCGGCGCCGCCCGTGCCGCCGGTCAGGGCGGCATGATCGTTTCCCAGAAACTTGAGACCACCCTGTTTTATTCGGATATTCGCGATTTCACCGGGTTCTCTGAACAGAACACCCCGTAAGTCGTCGTCGGCTTCCTCAACGACATCATGACCCTGCAGGTCGATGCCATCAAAAAGCACGGCGGTGATGTCGACAAGATGATCGGCGATGCCGTGCTGGCACGTTTTGATGGAAACGATGGCGGTCATCGGGCCGTCGCCGCAGCGCGTGAAATTCAGCTCGAGATTGCGGCTGGCGACTATCCCAGAGCGCTCGGCATCGGCGTGCATACCGGCGATGTGATTTCCGGTGCCATCGGGCCGGAAGACCGTCGTGATTTTACGGTGATCGGCGATGCCGTGAATATTTCAGCAAGGCTTTGTTCGCTGGCCGCCAAGCATGAAATCGTCGTCGATGCCGCACTCGGCGATCCGGATTTCGGTCCGCTCGAAACGGTCAAGGTCAAGGGCCGCATGCAATCGGTATCGATCCGCAGACTGTGTATCGCCCCGCCTGCCCTCACCTAAAGCAGGCTTGGCAGGAACGTCGCGATTTCCGGCACGGCGTAGATGATCAGCATCGATATGATGAACAGCACGACGATCGGCAGGCTGGCCTGAAAGATCACACGCATATCGACCTCGGGTGCCACGCCTTTGAAGGCAAACATCGCATAACCGAACGGCGGGGTGATCCCGCCGATCACGACATTAAGCAACATCATCAGCCAGAACCACATGGGGTCGAATTGCAGTGCTTCGACGACCGGAAGATAAATCGGTATCACCACCAGCATCAATGCCACCTGATCGATGAACATGCAGAATACAAAGACGATGATCATCATGATCAGCAGCACCATGCTTGGCGGCAGATCGGAACGCAGCACCAGTGACGCCAGATTGCTGGTCGCTCCACTGAAGGCCAGCAACTGGCTGAACATCGTCGAGGTCGCCATGATCAACAGGATCATGCTGGCGATATAGGCGGCCTGCCCCAGACTTTCCCAGATCAGGGCCCAGTTAAGGGCACCTCTAAAAATAGCCCCGCCCCAAGTTTTAATCGGGTAGAATCGCG
>JANRAT010000094.1 GCA_030727885.1 Rhodospirillales bacterium
CCATTACGGCTCAGGATGTCGAAATGGCGATCGGAGATGTCAAAGCCGTTTCACTCGATGACATTGCCCATGCCGTTGCCAGTGGTGATCAACGTTCTTTGAGTACGGCAATGGATCGTGCTTTTTCGGAAGGTACGAATGCCGTTGGAATTATACGCGCCGTGCAGCGTCATCTGGACCGGTTGCATCATGCAAAATGTTTCACAGAAAAGGGCGACAGTGTGCAAAGTGCGGTCAAGAAACTTAAGCCGCCGGTATTTTTCAAGTTTGTCGCGACGTTCGAAACTCAGGCCAAAGCCTGGACCATCAGTGATCTCGCCAAAGCCCTCAATCTACTGATCCTGACGGAACGTGATTGCAAATCCGGTCTGGATATAGACCGTGCCATTTGTGAACGTGCCTTGTTGCAGCTGACCCAGGCGGCACGCAGAACAATGCGCTAATGCATTGATCATAAACAACTAATTAGTTTTTCACCAGTTTTGGCTTGAGGCTTACCGTCAATTTTGGCGATGCTTCTGCTGATTTCTCGGCAGGCTTTATCACCGGGTCATTGATCTCGTCCTCAACAACAACATCTGACGATTTCGGCCAATGCGCTTTCAGCTTATCAATGACGAAGTCCAGCTGATCAAGATTTTCATAGGCTATTGTCAGGACACCCTTTGCACCTGCACCTTCGACAGAAACCTTCAGACCCAGCAAATTACTGAGATCACGCTCAAGCGCGATGGTATCGACATCCTTGGCTTTGACTGTAGAGGATTTCTTGGTCGTGCCGGTGCTTGCAAACTGTTTGGCCAACCGCTCGGCTTCGCGCACACTGAGATTCTTTTCGATAATCTTTTTGGCTTTTTCATAAGCACCTTCGACACCGATCAGGGTCCGCGCATGGCCGGCACTTAACAAGCCCTCTTCAACAAGCTTCTTGACCTTGGGGTCGAGTGCCAGCAATCGAAGTGTATTGGCGACGTGGCTACGGCTTTTCCCGACCAGCCGTGATACATCTTCCTGAGTATGGCCGAATTCATCCATCAAACGCTGAAATGCATCAGCCTCTTCCATCGCCGACAAGTCTTCACGTTGAACGTTTTCGACCAGGGCCACTTCAAGAGTCGTCTGATCATCAAAGTCCTTGATGATGACCGGCACTTCGGAAAGTTGAGCCAGTTGAGCCGCCCGCCAACGCCGTTCGCCGGCAATAATCTCGAATGCCGATGCATCATCCGGATGGCGACGCACCAGTAATGGCTGCAAAACCCCCTTCTCCCGGATTGACTGAGCCAGGGATTCTATGGCGTTCTGATCGACATGATGGCGTGGCTGATATTTACCGGGGTGAAGCAGTTCTATCGCCACTGCCTTTGAGGTCCGCACGCGATCCAGCTTGGCGTAATCATCATTCGTTTCGCCCAACAGCGCCGACAGGCCCCGCCCGAGTTTATTTTTCTTTTCCGCCATCATACACCCACCCGACGTTCACGATGGATCACTTCTCCAGCCAGGCTCAAATAGGCCTGTGATCCTGCACAATTGATATCATAGATGATTACCGGACGGCCAAAGGACGGGGCTTCCGAGACCTTGACGTTCCGGGGGATTACCGTCTGGTAGACCTTGTCGCCGAAAAACGCCCGCACATCATCGGCGACGGCGCCTGACAGATTATTACGGCCATCAAACATGGTCAGCACAATACCCTGAATTTCCAGACCGGGATTATAGGTCGCCTTGACCCGCTCAATGGTGCGGACCAGCAACGACACCCCTTCGAGGGCAAAAAACTCACACTGCAATGGCACCAGAACCGCCTGCGCGGCCACCAAAGCATTGATCGTGAGCAGACCAAGGGCCGGTGGGCAATCAATCAGGATATAATCGTATTCAGCGGACGCCAGCATCAGGGCTTCGCGCAAACAGAATTCTCGCCGGTCAACATCAACCAGTTCTATTTCAGCCCCGGACAGATCAATCCCCGAAGGGACGATATCCAGACCCGGTATCGGTGTCTGCTGGATTGCGTCGTGCAGAGATATTTGACGGATCAGAACATGGTAGGTGTTCTTGTCGCGGCTCTTGTGATCAATTCCCAAACCCGTCGAGGCATTACCCTGTGGGTCGAGATCAATAATCAGAACTTTCTGCTTCACTGCCGCCAGCGCGGTTGCCAGATTGATGGCGGTCGTGGTTTTACCGACCCCCCCCTTCTGGTTGGCTACGGCAATGATACGGGTTCGTTGAGGATGCAAGATTTTTTCAATCTTCCGTTATGGGCGTTAACTGATCAAGGATGAGAACAGTGCCGGAATCGTCTGACAGACTGCGTTTCCGCTCTATATTCATTGTCCATTGTTTAGCGCAAATCGTCAATTCTTCATCCACATCTGCACCCTTTAAAAGCAGAGAAAAACCGCTTTTTATCAGATGCCTGTTGACCCATGGCAGCAATTTCAACATCGGGGCCAGGGCCCGTGCCGTCACAATATCGGCATTGATCGGAGCAATCTCTTCAATCCTACCTGTATGCACGGTAACTGTAGTGGCGGTTTCCCGGGCTGTTTCGCGCAGGAAGGTGCATTTTCGCTGATCACTTTCGACAAGGTGCACCGGCAATCCCGTCATGATCGCAATAATCAATCCCGGCAAACCGGCACCGCTGCCGAGATCGGCGATTACCGGTTTATTTATTTTTTTATTTATTATTTCCGGAATTAATTGTGCGCTGTCCAGAATATGTCGGCGCCAGGGGTCTGCCAGTGTTTTTGGCCCGACCAGATTGATTGCCTTCTGCCATTTTTCCAGCATCCGGATATACACGTCGACCCGCTCCATGACCGTATCTTCAACAGGATATTGGATCCCCTGCATTTGTTTTCTAAAACCGTCACGGGACATTGCTGGAAGGTCGGACATTATGCGTACTGTTTCACGTGAAACACGATTATCAGGCTGACAGACGGTGGTCGCGTCGTTTGACGTACCCCAGTAGCGCTGTTACGGCCGCTGGCGTTACACCTGAAATACGGGCTGCCTGACCCAGCGTTTCAGGCCTAACCCGGCCTAGTTTGTCCCTGACCTCATTTGAGAGTCCCGGGATAAGGGCGTAATCCAGATTAGTCGGGAGCTGAAGGCTCTCATCTCGACGCAGGGCTTTGATATCTGCATCCTGTCGCTCCAGGTAACTGGCATAGGTTGCTTCGATTTCAATCTGCTCAACGATGTCCGCCCGTGTGCCGGCCAGATCAGGCCAGAATGTCACGAGTTTTGCGAAATCGATGGACGGATAACTCAAAAGATCAATGCCGGTGCGGCGAACACCATCCTGATTGATCTCCAGTCCCTTGTTCTTAAGTTCTGACGGTGAAACCTGCATGGCCAGCAGTTCCTCCCGAAGTGTTTTCAATGCCTGGTCCTTGGAAAGGAAAACACGGGCACGTTCATTCTTAACAACACCAATATCGATACCTCGCCGGGTCAACCGGAGATCGGCATTGTCGGCACGCAGCAACAACCGGTATTCGGCCCGCGAGGTAAACATCCGATAAGGTTCGGCTGTACCGAGGGTTACCAGATCATCGATCATGACGCCGATGTAGGCTTCGGCCCGGTCCAGGGTAAACGGCACTGTTGATCCACCTGCTGACAGGGCGGCATTGATACCGGCCATCAGACCTTGAGCCGCAGCCTCTTCATAGCCGGTTGTACCATTGATCTGACCAGCCAGATAAAGCCCCTGCACTGCATGCGTTTCAAGGCTGCTTTTCAGGGCACGCGGATCAACAAAATCATATTCGATTGCATAACCCGGGCGGATCATGACCGCGCTTTCAAGACCGGGAATGGTCTTGATTATGTCCAGCTGCACATCCTTCGGCAAAGAGGTAGATATACCGTTCGGATATACCGTCGGATCATCCAGCCCTTCCGGTTCAAGGAATATCTGATGGCGCTCCTTGTCGGCGAAGCGAACGATCTTGTCTTCAACCGATGGGCAGTAGCGTGGGCCAATGCCTTCGATCTGCCCGGAATACATGGCCGAGCGATGCAGATTTTTCTGGATCACCGCATGGGTTCGGGCATTGGTGAATGTAATATGGCATTCGATCTGCGGTACCCGGATCTGATCGGTCAGATAGGAAAACGGGATCGGCGGATTGTCAGCCGGCTGTGCATCAAGACCAACCCAGGCAATTGTTCGCCCGTCCAGCCTTGGAGGCGTTCCGGTCTTCAACCGACCGAGCGGAAAATTCAGGCGCTTGAACGTATAGGCCAGACCAATCGCCGGTTTGTCCCCGACCCGGCCCGCTGGTATTTTCTGTTCACCGATATGGATCAGGCCGCGCAGAAAAGTCCCTGTCGTGATCACCACGCTGGCGGCGCGGATTTCCCGTCCGTCCCCTATGACGACACCCAGCACTCTGCTTCTGTCTTTATTCAGGATCAGGTCCTCGACGGGGGCCTCAACGATTGAAAGATTATCCGTCTCGTTCAACAGATTCTGAATGGCCTGGCGATACAGTTTTCTGTCCGCTTGTGCCCTTGGACCCCGAACTGCAGGACCCTTGGATCGGTTGAGCATACGAAACTGGATGCCGGCCCTATCAATTGCCCGTCCCATGATGCCATCGAGTGCATCCACTTCACGGACCAGCTGGCCTTTAGCCAATCCGCCGATTGCAGGATTGCAGGACATCTCTCCGATGGTGTCGAGCCGATGGGTTACCAGCACCGTGCGGGCACCCATCCGGGCAGACGCAGCCGCCGCTTCAGCTCCCGCGTGACCCCCGCCGACAACAATGACATCAATTTCAGACATGGCGCGGAAGATAGGCATACACTGTATCCGAGTCAATTGCTGTAATCGCCTGTTTCACGTGAAACATTGTGTCCTGACTCACACAAGATACCAGATGTTGATTCGTGTTCAGATTTCGACGGATTCAGACTGTTTCACGTGAAACACTCGATTATTTCCCGATACAGAAATCCCGGAAAATTCGATCCAGAAGCTCCTCGACATCGACCCGCCCGGTAATCCGTCCAAGTGCATGCGCTGCCAGTCGGATATCCTCAGCAATCATCTCCTCAGAGGATTTTGTCTCTGCCCCGGAGATCGCGCGTTCAAGGGCCGAGAGACATTCTGATAAAGCGTGTCGGTGACGGGCTCTGGTCAGGGGTACGGATGTCGATAGTCCCTTCCGGGCTTTCGCCGCAATCCGAGACGTCATTTCTGTGACCAGTGTGCTCAACCCCCTGCCGGTCGATACAGAAATCAGAAGCGACTTCTGATTCACGGATTCGTCTTCCAGATCCTTCAAAAGATCAGCTTTATTAAAAACCACCAGAGCGTCCGTATTTTCAGGGACTGTCGCCGCTGTATCGGTCGCATCCAACAGGATTATCTGCAGATCAGCCGAAGCCGCCTGGGCTTGAGCCCGGCGGACCCCTTCCTGTTCAATCATATCGGTGCTTTCGCGAATCCCTGCCGTATCAATCAGCACGGTGGCATAACCGCCAAGGTCCAATGGCACCTCGATGATGTCCCGGGTGGTTCCGGCAATGTCCGAGACGATTGCCACATCCCGTTTGGCCAGCGCATTCAAAAGTGACGATTTGCCGACATTCGGGGCGCCGGTCAGAGCAATCCTGAACCCGCTCCGAATACGCTCACCGATCCCGTCATCGGTCATATGATCGGTTATTTCCCGGGCAAGGGTTCTTAACGCTTCGATACTTTGGCGGGCCAGATCATCCGGAATGTCCTCTTCGGCGAAATCGATACTGGCTTCGGCAAAGGCCAGGGATTTAACCAGTCTCTCCCGCCAGCCGTCATAGAGTTTGGCCAGCGAACCCCCCATCTGCGCCAATGCCTGGCGACGTTGCGCCGATGTTTCCGCATCAACCAGATCGGCAATCGCTTCGACCGCTGTCAGATCAAATTTGCCGTGCTCAAAAGCGCGCCTGGAAAATTCTCCCGGCATGGCCGGACGCAATCCGGGTAACGATCCGAGACTCGTCATGAGTGCATCAAGTACCGCGTGCCCGCCATGGACGTGAAGTTCGACTACGTCTTCACCGGTAAAGCTGTTTGGGCCTGGAAACCACAGCGCAAGCCCATCGTCGATCCGCTCTGGATCCCCTGATGAATTCGATTCGGATGCGTAAAGAAATACCCGTGTTGCGGACCGAGGTTTCGGCAGCGTCGATAGATCCGGTGCCAAAGCCAAAAGTGCGGCGACTGAATTGGGGCCCGACAGACGAACCACAGCAACACCAGCCCGGCCGGGTGCTGAAGCCAACGCATAGATCGTCGACAATGTCGCAGTCATAGCGTTATCCAAAGTCAAAAGCCCCATATATAGGGCTACATACTATATAATGAGTTCAGCGGTCTTCAGGGCGGAGCATCAAGCGTTTCACCGGTCGATTGTGTTGCAGATGCTCGACAATGATTTCATCGACATCTTCCGCTGTTTCACAGTGATACCAGATTCCTTCCGGGTAAATGACCATGGTCGGCCCCAGTTCGCAGCGATCGAGACATCCAGCCTGATTGATCCGCATACGTTCCAGCCCCAGTTCCTGAACCCGTGCTTTCATGTAATTGCGGAGTTTGATGGCCCCTTTGGCAGCGCAGGAACCGCGTTCGTGACCTTCAGGGCGTTCATTCATGCACATGAAAACATGTTTGTCGTAAAAAAGCGGCATTGTCTCGGCGTCGTCGGCCATTGTTCGGTCCTTCTACTTTTTGTTTTTATCGGCTTCACTGCTGGCCATATTGGCCCAGAACATTTTTTGCATCTGTTCCCAGCCCTGCAGACCTGCCGGCAACCAGGTCTTGAACATGGTTTCTGGATCCATGGCAGACAGGTTGGCGCGCATGCGCTCTTCAACTTCCTTCATCATGGCTTCCTGTAACGGCTTGACGTCAGGCAGACCCAAAAAGGTTCTGGCCTCTTCCGGCGTACAGTCGATATCGATCTTGACGTTCATGGCTGCCCCTCTCATGGTCATCGGACCCTGCTCATCGGCCCGATTTCAGGTTTGGCGTGCTCGGTCCGCCAATAAACTAAGCAGCCACAGGGGCCCTTGCAATGTCCCTTCGCTAGAGACGACATTAAGCCGCCCGGAGAACGTTTATCGATGTCGCGAAACCATCTCGGCCAGGAAACTTCCCCATACCTCCGCCAGCACAAGGACAATCCTGTGCATTGGTATGCCTGGGGCGACGTGGCCCTGTCCAGAGCGCAATCAGAAAACAAGCCGATCCTGTTGTCGATCGGCTATGCAGCCTGTCACTGGTGTCATGTGATGGCGCACGAAAGTTTCGAAAACCCCGAGATTGCCGCCGAGATGAACACCCGTTTCATCAACATCAAGGTCGACCGCGAAGAACGTCCCGACATCGACAGCATCTACCAGACCGCCCTGCAGTTGCTCGGCGAACAGGGCGGGTGGCCATTGACCATGTTTCTGACACCGGATGGTGACCCCTTTTGGGGGGGGACCTATTTTCCACCGGCACCTCGTTATGGCCGTCCCGGTTTCATTCAGGTGCTGCGATCCATATCGAAAGCCTGCACAAAAGCGCCCGAACAGGTTCGCGGCAATGTCGCCACCATCGGCGAGGCCC
>JANRAT010000095.1 GCA_030727885.1 Rhodospirillales bacterium
GCGTGCACTTCATCGAGATAGGTAATGGCTCCATAGGTGTCGGCAAGGTCACAAATTTTGGCGATCGGTGAGATATCGCCATCCATCGAATAGACGCTTTCGAAGACGATCAGCTTGGGCGCCCCCATCGGCGCAGCCTTCAGCAGTTCTTCAAGATGCGCGACATCGTTGTGGCGGAAGATGCGCTTGTCGGCGCCACTGTGTCTGACGCCGTCGATCATCGAGGCATGGTTCATGGAGTCCGAAAAAATGATGCAGCCGGGCAGCATTTTCGCGAGGGTGGAGATGGCCGCATCGTTTGAGACGAAGCCGGATGTGAACAGCAGGGCGGCTTCCTTGCCATGCAGTTTTGCGAGTTCGGCTTCAAGTTCGACCAGAAGATGGGTCGTGCCGGAAATATTCCGCGTCCCGCCTGAGCCGACGCCATAGGTTTTCGCCGCGTTGCTAGCCGCTGAAATCGCTGCCGGGTTCTGACCCATGCCGAGATAATCGTTGGAACACCAGATCACGACTGGGTGTTCGGCGCCGTCCCGATGATTGATGGCATGCGGAAAATTGCCGGCTTTGCGGGCGAGATCAGCGAATACGCGATAGCGTCCTTCGTTACTTATGTTGTCAACGACGGCGCGAAAGCGCTGCTCGTAATCCATCGGTCATGCCCTTTGCGATTTAGAAACATTAATTGAGATGCAAATTTAGCCAATAATGGCCAAGCCACCATGACATATATCAAGCGCACTTTAATCACCGGACTGAAACTCGACAAGTGCACGAAGATGAACGGTCGGGCGTTGAATAATTCGTAGGCGTATGTACTCTCGCTCCTCTAACGGAGGAACACATGAATTTTGATTTAACTGATGAACAGCGCATGTTTATGGAAGCTGTCGAAGGCTTTGCCGAACGTTATCTGGCCAAAGATGCCCTGAAACGCGCCCATGCGGAAGGTTTTCCCAGGGATGTTGCGAAGATGATGTCCGAGCAGGGATTGCTGGGCATCACCATGCGCGAAGAGGACGGCGGGCAGGGTGGCACACTGACCGACGCCGTGATCGCCATTCAGGCGATTGCCAAATATTGCCCGCGCAGCGCCGATGTGGTGCAGGCGGGTAACTTCGGTGCCGTCCGTGTTCTCGCCGAATATGGCACGGCGGATCAGAAGGCACGCTATCTGACGCCGATCCTGGCCGGTGAAAAAATTCTTTCCGTCGCCATGTCCGAGCCCGAAGCCGGGTCCGCCCTGACCGATCTTAAAACTACGGCGACGCCGGCAGACAACGATGGCGTGCATCTGAACGGCACCAAGGTCTTTTCGACGCACAGCCCGGAAGCCGATGTGTTTCTTGTCTATTGCCGTTATGGCCCGGGCGTAAACGGCATCGGCTCGGTACTGGTCGAGCCGGACACCAAAGGTGTCAGCCGTGGCCAGCCAGTCATGTAC
>JANRAT010000096.1 GCA_030727885.1 Rhodospirillales bacterium
CTATAGCCCCCTCACCTGTCCTCTCCCCCATTGCATAGGGGAGAGGAACTCACGTATCAGCGTACAGTGCCACTTATCCCTCTCCCCCTTCCAGGGGGAGAGGGCAGGTGAGGGGGTGCTTCTGCTATATTGGCTTGCCGCCCTCAAGCGCTTAGAATTCCCTGAACAGGGAGACAGCCATGAAACTCGATCATATCAACGTCGTCACCGACAGGCTGGCCGAGACCACGGCATTCTTCATCGACGTGGTCGGCCTCACGACCGGATTTCGTCCCAACTTCAATTTCAACGGGGCGTGGCTTTATGGCGATGCCGACCGCCCGGCGATCGTGCATCTGGTCGAGCGCACGCCCGACGCAGGCGGTACCGGGCCGATTGATCATGTCGCCTTCAGAAGCGATGGTCTGGAAGCCTTTGAAGGCCGTCTGCAGTCTCATGCGCTGCAGTACGAGGTCCGCGTCATTCCCGGCACCGGTGAGCGGCAGGTTTTCTTTCTGGCCCCGTTCGGGCTTAAAATCGAAGTCACCTTCCCGCCCGCCTGATCATGCCGGACGATCCGACACGCATCCGCAAACGCTCCGTCAACATCGCCGGACACGCCACCAGCGTGTCGATGGAAGATGCTTTCTGGCAGCGTCTGGCCGCCATCGCGAAAGCCCGAGGCGTCAGCATCAGCGCCCTGATCAAGCACGTCGACACGACCCGCACCGGCAATCTTTCGAGCGCGCTCCGTGTATTCGTTCTGGAAAACGCCGTTCTTACTTGAACAGTTTCTTCAGCAAATCCGCCGGATTCACTTTCTGCTGTTGCTGCGGCTGAGGCTGCTGCTGCGCCGGCGGTGTCCCGCCGGTATCGCTCTGCGGTGTCGGTGCGGTTTGCTGCGTCTTGCCGCCACCAAGGATACCCTGCAGCAGACTGCCGACACCCGGCGCTTTTTTCTCAAGCTTTTCGAGGCCCGGAATGGTTATGCCGTTGCCGCCGGCACTGCCGGCGCCCGAGAACGACTGGATCTTGACGTTCGGCTTGTCGATGTCGCCGGTCAGCTGGAACGGGATCGTGCTCGGTATTTTGGCAACACCCGAAAGCACGGCCCCCAACAGGCCCTGATCAACAGCCACCGTACCGCCGACATTCATGCTCCACAGCGGCAGGTTGATATCACCCGCGATGTCGCCCTGATAGATGTTCGAAAGGATCTTGGTGTCCTTGGTATTGATGATGCCGTTGGAAATGGTGAAGCTTGAGGTGACGTCGGTTTCGCCCAGCTTGGTCTTGCCGCCGGCACCGATCAGAGAGCCAAGGCCTGAGTTCAGCACCTCGAAGATTTGCATCAGCGGCCCCAGCGCCAGCCCGATCACCGGCAAATCGTTCATCGACGTTTGCCCCTTGATGCCTCTGACCTCGATCGCCCCCTTGCCGTCGAGCGC
>JANRAT010000097.1 GCA_030727885.1 Rhodospirillales bacterium
CGCTGCAGGAGCCCTTGCACCAGATTCTGATCAGCGCCTCCCAGCGTGTGACAAGCGACCAGGCGATCAAAGTCGCTTACGTTGAAAACCTGACATTTTTTGTCGCCGGATCGCTGACCATCCTGATGTTGACCGGCGGCGCGGCGATTTTCTTTTTCTACAGGGAAAACCAGCGTGCGACGTCGGAAATGAAAGCCCGTATGCAAACCGAGATCGCCTTGCGCAAATCGATAGAGGAAGCCGAGGCGGCCAACGCGGCCAAGTCGATATTCCTGGCCAAGATGACACACGAACTACGCACGCCGCTTAATGCCATCATCGGTTTCTCAAGCCTGATCCAGTCACAGGCCCTTGGCCCGATCAACAATGAAAAATATCTCGAGTATGCGGAGGACATCAATTCTTCCGGAACCTATCTGCTGGAACTGATCTCCGATGTCCTCGACATTTCGGTGATTGAATCAGGCGAACTGCCGATTGAAGAACGCACTTTTGAAACCAGCATTCTGGTGCGTAGCTGCGAGATGGCGTTCCGTCCCGCTGCCGAGCGCAAAAAGATAGATTTTCGTATTGAGATGGCGGATGCACCAGCGTACCTGTTCGGCGATGTCCGGCGCATCAAGCAGATCATCTTCAACCTTCTGTCAAATGCCTTCAAATTTACCCCGCAAGGCGGCTCTGTCGTGGTGACATCTAATTATGATGAAAACGGTGTGACATTTTCCGTTACTGACACCGGTGCGGGCATTCCCGAAGCGGCGCTTGAACGCATTTTCGTGCCGTTTGCCCAGGTTGCTGAAACGATGCACCAGAATATCGAGGGATTTGGTCTGGGTCTCAGCATCGTCAAGCATCTGACCGAAATGCACGGCGGCAAGGTCAATATTACCAGCACCTTCGGGGTCGGCACCAAAGCCAGCATATGGCTGCCGGCTTTTCGGGTTGCAAGCGTTGGCCCGAACAAGCTTGACCACTCTGAAGCCTGCTGACACTTTCCAACGCGATGCATATCTACAGACAGGCAAAATCACTGCAAAAGCAGTATCGGGGCGCAGTCATTGCCGTCGGCAATTTCGACGGCATTCATCGCGGCCACCGTACGGTCATCGGCGAAG
This sequence comes from Rhodospirillales bacterium, assembly GCA_030727885.1. GTDB lineage: Bacteria > Pseudomonadota > Alphaproteobacteria > Rhodospirillales > Casp-alpha2 > UBA4479. The sequence goes on from JANRAT010000097.1 coordinate 1,116, forward strand.
CAGGCTCTATCGCCGCCGCAGCTGGCTTGCCTTGGGGCGTTTTGACCTTCGAGCCGCATCCCAGAGCTGTTTTTCAGCCCGATACCGCACCGTTTCGCCTGACGCCGTTCCGCGACAAGGCAGAGCAGATCACCGGACTTGGTGTCGATTTCATGATCGCGCAGCGCTTCGATCTTGCCTTTTCAAAGCAGAGTGCAGGCGCATTTGTTCAACATTATCTGGCAGAAACACTCCATGTTCATCATGTCGTCGCCGGATACGACTTCAGATTCGGCCACAAACGCCAGGGCAGCTGCGAAACACTGCTGAGCGAAGGACAGAAGCTCGGCTTTGGTTTTACTGTTGTCGCGGCCGCTTCGGATGATGGCGGCGGGTTGTATTCATCAAGCCGTTGCCGTGAGCTGATTGCCGCCGGCGATATGCGCGCTGCCGCAGATGTGTTGGGTCGTCCGTTCGAGATTTCCGGGCGCGTCGCCGGTGGTGACAAGCGTGGCCGGACGATCGGCTTTCCGACCGCCAATCTGGCTTTGCGAGACTATATCCGCCCGGCGTTCGGGGTTTATGCCGTTCGTGCGCGTCTGCCGGATGGCCGCTTGGTTGATGGCGTTGCCAATCTCGGCATGCGGCCAACATTCAACGGTACGGCGCCGAGACTGGAAGTGCATTTGTTTAATTTCGATGCCGACATATATGATGCCCGTATCCATGTAGCCTTGCTGGAAATGATCCGTCCGGAAAAGAAATTTGACGGATTGGACAGTTTAAAGGCACAAATCGCCCGCGACTGCGATCAAGCGCGTGAAATACTGAAAACCGAAATGAAGCCCTGAATCATGACCACAGATTACAAAGCAACGATTTTTCTCCCGAAAACGGACTTTCCGATGAAAGCCGGGTTGCCGCAGCGCGAGCCGCAATTGCTGGCGCACTGGGCGGAAATCGGTTTCGAGAAGACCCGAGCCGAGATTTCCAAGGGTCGTGAGAAGTTCATCCTGCACGATGGTCCGCCCTATGCGAACGGTCATCTGCACATTGGTCATGCGCTGAACAAGATTCTCAAGGACGTCATCAACCGCACGCAGCAGATGCTCGGCAAGGACGCCTATTACGTGCCGGGCTGGGATTGCCACGGCCTGCCGATCGAATGGAAAATCGAAGAGGCCTACCGCGCCAAGAAGCTCGACAAGGATGCTGTGCCAATCGTTGAATTCCGCAAGGAATGCCGCGAGTTTGCCCAGCACTGGATCGATATTCAGCGTGAGGAATTCAAGCGCCTCGGCGTGATGGGTGACTGGGATCATCCCTATACCACCATGACCTTTGCCGCCGAAGCGACCATTGCCGGTGAGCTCGGCAAGTTTCTGATGGACGGCTCGCTGTACCGCGGGTCCAAGCCCGTCATGTGGTCGCCGGTCGAAAAAACCGCACTGGCCGAGGCCGAAGTCGAATACCACGATCACACTTCGACGACGATCTATGTGCGCTTCCCGTTAATTGAAACCGAGTTAAAGTATATTCTTGGAAGCAGTATCGTCATCTGGACGACGACGCCGTGGACCATGCCCGGCAACCGCGCCGTCGCGTACGGTCCCGATATCGATTACGTGGTGATTGAAGTTTCCGCCGTCGCCGAGGGCAGCCTCGCGCAATTGGGTGAGCGCCTGATCGTCTCGAAAGTTCTGCTCGACGCCTTCAAAACGGCTTGCGGTGTCAACGACTGTGTCGTGCAGGCTGAACTGAAAGGGTCGGCACTGGCCGGTACCATCTGCTCGCATCCGCTGCGCGGTCAGGGTTATGACTATGACGTGCCGGCGCTGTCGGCCGGCTTTGCCACCACCGAAGAGGGGACCGGTTTCGTGCATATCGCACCGGGCCATGGCGCCGACGACTGGGTGCTGGGCATCACGAACGGCATCGAGGTTCCGCAGACGGTCAGTGAAGACGGTACCTACTATAAGCATGTGCCGCTGTTTGCCGGCGAGCATGTCTACAAGTGCAACGATCACGTCGCCGACGTCATTCGTGATGCTGGTGGGCTGCTCGGTCGCGGCAAGCTGGTGCACCGATACCCGCATTCGTGGCGCTCAAAGAAGCCGTTGATTTTCCGCAACACGCCGCAGTGGTTCATTTCCATGGAAACCACCGGTCTCCGTGACAAGGCTCTGAAGGCCATCGACGAGACCCGCTTCGTCCCTGCGTCGGGCCAGAACCGGCTGCGCGGCATGATCGCCGACCGGCCGGACTGGGTCGTCTCGCGCCAACGTGCCTGGGGTGTGCCGATCACGGTTTTTGTCGACAAGAAAACCGGCGAGCCGTTGCGCGATCAGGCGGTGCTGGACCGCATCAGTGAAGCCTTCAAGGCAGAAGGGGCGGATGCCTGGTTCGCCTCACCGCCATCGCGGTTCCTCGGTCCCGACCGCAATCCCGACGACTTCGAACAGGTCACCGACATTCTCGATGTCTGGTTCGACAGTGGCTCGACCCATGCCTTCGTGCTCGAAAATGGTCCCTGGGAAGGCCTGCAGTGGCCGGCCTCGTTGTATCTCGAAGGTTCCGACCAGCACCGTGGCTGGTTCCATTCATCGCTGCTGGAAAGCTGCGGCACGCGCGGACGCGCGCCCTATGACGCGGTCCTGACGCATGGTTTCGTGATGGCCGAAGACGGCCAGAAAATGTCCAAGTCCTTGGGCAACATCGTTGCCCCGCAGGACGTCATGGACCAGTACGGCGCCGATATCCTGCGCATCTGGGTGGTCAATTCCGACTACTCCGAAGACCTCAGGATCGGACCGGAAATCATCAAGCAGCAGGCGGATATCTATCGCCGCCTGCGCAACACCATGCGTTATCTGCTGGGTAATCTTGACGGCTTCAACGAAGTCGAACGGATCACCGACGTGACGCAGATGCCGGAGCTGGAACGCTGGGTGCTGCACCGTATCCATGAAATGGACGCGGCCCTCCGCAAGGCCTGCCATGATTTCGATTTTCAGCCGTTTTTTGCCGAACTGCATACCTTCTGTGCGGTTGATCTTTCGGCGTTCTATTTCGATATCCGCAAGGACACGCTGTATTGCGACCGACCGGATTCGATCGCCCGCCGCTCGGCCAGGACTATTCTCGATACGCTGTTCAGTCATCTGACGGCGTGGCTGGCACCGGTGCTCTGTTTCACCGCCGAAGAAGCCTGGCTGACCCGCTTTCCAGACACGTCACCGACAAATTCGGTGCATTTGCGGACCTTCCCGGACGCCGATGCCGGCTGGCACAATGCCGCGCTGGCGGAGAAATGGAACAAAGTCCGCAATCTGCGCCGCGCTGTTACCGGTGCCCTTGAAGTCGCACGGGCAGGCAAGGTGATCGGCGCCAGTCTGCAGGCGCACCCGCAGGTCTACGCTGACGAGGCATACCGGCAGGCCTGTTCGGGCATTGATCCGGCCGAACTCTGCATCACGTCCGGCTTCACCTTCCATGACGGTGTGGCCCCGGCAGACGCGCACCGTCTTGATGACGTGCCCGACATCGCCGTTGTTGTCGACAAAGCAGACGGCGAGAAGTGCGAACGCTGCTGGAAAGTTCTCGACGAGGTCGGTGCCGATGCCGAACATCCGACGGTCTGCGGTCGTTGTGCCGATGCGGTCCGTCACTTCGAACCGGCAGTCGCGTGAGCGGCGACACGTCAGCGTCTTCGATGGCCACCCGCCCGCGGGTCATGGCGTTGGGGATCATCGTTGCGATCCTGATTCTCGATCAGGCATCGAAATTCTGGATTCTGGGCAGCGTCATGCAGCCGCCCCGGGTCATCGAAGTTACATCATTTTTCAATATCGTGCTGGCCTGGAACCGGGGTGTCAGCTTCGGCATGTTCAATACTGACAGCACCTATGGACCGATGCTGCTGACCGGTTTGGCCGTGGGAATCGTCTGCGTCCTCGCGGTCTGGCTGTGGAAAGCACAGACCCGGGTGACCGTAATCTCGATTGCGCTGGTCATCGGCGGGGCTGCCGGAAATGTCATCGACAGGCTGCAATATGGCGCCGTTGTTGATTTTCTCGACGTGCATGGCTTTGGCTATCACTGGCCGGCTTTCAATGTCGCCGATAGTGCGATTTGCGTTGGCGCGTCGATCTTGGTATTGGAGTCCTTGTTCAGACGTGGTGAAACGTCATAGACTCGGCGTTATCGCCGGTATGATTGGAAAACGGACATTTCGATGATGGTTCGACGGTTTATTGGCATTGCAATGATGTTGGCGCTGGCGCTGACGCTGAGTGCGTGCGAGTCCGCCAAGAAGGTTATGAGCCAGCAGAAGGACGCACCTGACGAATTCGTCGTCTACCAGCGTCCACCAATCAGCCTGCCACCTGAATTCTCGTTGCACCCACCAGATGCCGGCTCTTCCGGCCCACAGGCGATTTCACCGACGGATCAGGCCCGCGCAGCGTTGCTGCAGCAAACACCGCGATTGCAGGACAAGGCTCCGGCGAATCCCAATCTTTCTGACGGCCTGAATGCCATCATGGCGAAAACCGGTGCCAGCACCGCTGACCCGTCGATCCGTGAAGTGGTCAATTCGGAAACCTCGATCCTGTCGAAAGAAGACAAGCGTCTGGCCGATAAAATGATTTTCTGGGTTGATGACAAGCCTTACCAGGGCACGGTCGTTGATGCCGAAAAAGAACAGCAGCGCATCCGTGAAACCCAGGCACTGGGCAAGTCGATTACCGAAGGTGAGACACCTCAGGTCAAGAAAACACGCGGCACAAAAGGCCTGTTGGATTTTTAAATTTTCGTAACCTTTGCGTGATTTGACCTGATTGCCATTGCACTGTCGGCACTTCGGGTCAATATCTGTGCCATGTCCAGATTTTACAAAAATGTGCGTTTTCTTGCCGCCCTGCTGATTGCCGGATCCATTTTGCCGGCTGCGGCAATGGCCAAGTTGTTCGATCCTGAAACCTTCACGCTGTCTAACGGCATGCAGGTCGTGGTGATCAGCAATCACCGTGCCCCGGTTGTTCAACATATGGTCTGGTATAAAGTCGGTTCCGCCGACGAAGCGCCGGGCGAATCAGGGATTGCGCATCTTCTTGAACACCTGATGTTCAAGGGCACCGATAATCAGAAACCGGGTGAATTTTCCGCCGCCGTCGCCAGAAACGGCGGCCAGGAAAATGCCTTCACCTCCTATGACCATACGGCCTACTACCAGACCATTGCCAAGGACCGTCTTGAAATGGTCATGCGCATGGAAGCCGATCGCATGACGCATCTGCTGATTACGCCCAAGCAGGTCGCGCCCGAACGCAATGTCGTGCTTGAAGAACGCCGCATGCGCGTCGACAACAATCCAAGCTCGCAACTGCGCGAAGAGGTCAATGCAGCACTTTATCTCAACTACCCCTATCGCCGTCCTGTGATCGGCTGGGAGCACGAGATCAAGGCGCTCAATGTCGATACCATCCTGGCTTTCTACAAGCGTCATTACGCGCCCAACAATGCCCTTCTGATTGTTGAAGGCGACATCACGGTGGCGGAACTGAAGCCGCTTGCCGAGAAATATTACGGGGTCATTCCACGTGGACCGGACATCGTCCGTGAACGTACCATCGAGCCACCTGCAGGGGCGGATCGCCGCCTCGAGCTTGAGAGTGAGCGGGTCACCCAGCCCGGCTGGAGCCGACGCTATCTGGCACCGAGCTATCACTATGGCGATACCCGTCAAGCCTATGCGCTGCAGGTGCTTGCCGAGATCATCGGCGGCGGCCCCTCCAGCCGGCTGCACAAGAAGCTGGTCGTCGATGATGCCATAGCCCTGTCGGCCGGCGCATTTTATGATGCCGAAGATATCGGTCCGTCTGTATTCGGCTTTTACGCAGCACCCAAACCCGGTGTCGAGATGGCCAAGCTGGAAGCGGCTGTGATGCATGAAGTTGATGGCGTGCTGCAGACCGGCGTCACCGATCAGGAAGTCGCCGGCGCAATTGACCGGATGCGGAACGCAGCGGTTCTGGCAAAAGACGATTTCGGTACGGCTGCGCAGGCATTCGGGGCTGCCCTGACCAGCGGCGGGACCATTGATCAGGTTGAAAACTGGTTGCAGGAAATCGAAAAGGTGACCCCGGCCAGTGTTGCAGCAGCGGCCAAGTCCGTACTGCAGGGCACCCATAGCGTCACCGCCGAACTGCTGCCGAAACCGCAAAGCTGATGACCATGTCCAGACTTACCGCCCCCTTCAGTCACCGCATCGCCGCAACCTTTGGCGTGCTTGCCCTGCTGTTCTCGCTGACACTTGGCTCTGCCCAGGCGGTTCA
>JANRAT010000098.1:0-1930 GCA_030727885.1 Rhodospirillales bacterium
AAATCACCTTTGTGTTGCGGCTGTTGATCACTCATTGCAAACGCTCCTGACGATCCGGACCGGGTTGCAATTTAATCTGGCTTGCGGTGCCATACAATCGCTGCCCTCAGTCAGCATGTGACGGGTCCGTGGCCGTTGCGTGTCCATCGCGGGCAGCCGCATGGTCACGGCGTTCAACCTGCACCATACGCAACACCTGAATGCCGCCGAAGATGGCGAGGGAGCCGATCAACGCCCCGACGATCAGATCGGGAATGCCGCTGGCCGTCGCCCAGACACCGGTGGCAGCCAGCATCACGGCAATGTTCGATAAGGCGTCATTGCGCGAACATATCCAGACAGATGCCATGTTCGCATCCTGGCCGCGAAATCGGAACAGCACCAAAGCCGTGACAATATTGGCCAGCATCGCAACGAATGCGATCCCGCCCATCACCGGTGCCACCGGCACGGTCCCGGCAAGCCAGTGCAGGACGATGGTCAGCCACACCCAGCAACCGAAGCCGAACATCGCCAGCCCCTTGAGAAAGGCCACTCGGGTATGCCAGATGGCGGCAAAGCCAAGCACCGCCAATGACAGCGCGTAATTGACGCTGTCGCCAAAGAAATCCACGGCATCGGCCAGCAGGCCGACCGAATCGGCCAGCGCACCGCCGGCTATTTCCACAACGAACATGATGAGATTGATGATCAGGGCGATCCACAACGCTGTCTTGGCGAGCGGTGCGCCTCCCTTGGCGCCGTGATCGTGGCTATGACAACCGGCACTCATGGCAGCACCTCCTCAACCGCTTCGACGGCCTGTTCGGCCATATCCGTCAGCACCCGGATCACGTGATCGTCGGCGGCCAGATAATAGATATTCTTGCCGCGCCGTTCCGCGCGCACCAGTCGGGCCGCACGCAGCAATCTCAGGTGATGACTGGCCAGGGATGCTGAAATGTCGAGTTGCGCGGCGATGTCGCCGGCAGCCATTGGCGCCCGCAAGCAGGCGTAGACGACACCAAGACGGGTCGGGTCGCCGAGAATCCGAAACACATCAGCTATCTCGCGCCGCGTATCGACTTCGGGGGACGTCGTGAAAGGGATTATTTTGGCAGGTTTTTTCATATACAACAATTAAACAACTGTTCAACTGTTGTAAACCCCGATTTCATTTTGCGCTGGGCGGCTCATGCATGCCGGCCTGGTCGGTGCCGTAAATCCGGCTCAGCAGTTCGGTCGAGTTCTCGGCCAGCGCGATGACGTCACTGAGCATGCCGAGAATTTCCATGTTATTAGCCATCACCAGGCCAACCTCGGGCCGGCCGTCTTCCATGACGTGCGTGCAGCGGACCAGAATGTCGTTGCGAATTTCACGCACGATGTCTTCAAGCCGATAACCGTCCGGCTTGCTTTCGGATACTAGGAATGAAGTGATGTTGCGTTGTGCCATCGCCGGTTCCTCCGTTTATGGTTGGGAGGCACCGGCGATAACAGGTAATCGCTTAAGCCGCTGCCTCGGTTGCCGTCTTGCCGACAGCTTGATCATAATCTTCCATCAGCTGATGGGAAATGTCACCCGGCGTAAAGGTGTATTTATCGATACTGCCGACCGGCGTCACTTCAGCGGCGGTGCCGGTCAGGAAACATTCCGACGCATTGGCCATTTCTTCGGGCATGATCGCCCGTTCGACAACATCAATGCCGCGCTTCTTGGCCAGGCCGATCACGGTGCGGCGGGTAATGCCGTCGAGGAAACAATCCGGCTTCGGCGTATGCAGTTTGCCGTCAGGCATCACGAAGAAAACATTGGCGCCGGTCGCTTCGGCAATCTGGCCGCGCCAGTCGAGCATCAGGGCGTCCTGAAAACCGGCCCCTTCTGCGGCGTGCTTGGACAGCGTGCAGATCATGTAAAGGCCGGCCGCCTTGGCGTGCACCGGTTCGGTTT
>JANRAT010000098.1:1940-6567 GCA_030727885.1 Rhodospirillales bacterium
GGCGAAAAATACGACGGCCATTCCCAGGCGGCGATGGCGACATTGATCCTGTTCGACTGCGCCGACACACCCATCATTTCACTGCCGCGCCAGGCAATCGGGCGGATGTAGCCGTTTACGATGCCGTTGATTTCGCACACCTTGTTACAGGCGGCGTCGATCTCTTCGACGGTGTAGGGGATTTTAAAGCCAAGCTCGCCGGCCGAAAAAAACAGTCGCTCGGTATGTTCGCGCAATTTGAAAATGCTGCCGCTGTACATGCGTTCGCCTTCGAACACCGACGACGCATAATGCAGACCATGGGTCAGCACATGAACCTTGGCATCGCGCCAGTCGACCAGTGCGCCGTTGAACCAGATTTTTCCGTCACGATCGGCAAAATTAGGAGCAGACATTGTAATTTTCTTTCGTGTCTTGAGTTTTGTTAACTTGGATATTGCGTGAAATAACAGTTTATCGCATATATGTCAATAACACTGACCAATTAACGTTGACACGGTCAGGTGTCTCCGGGAAAGTCCGTTATGTCCGATCAACAGTCACGCGGCCGCTCCAGGGCTAACCCCCTGTTCCTCAGAGACGAGGATCTTCGCGAAGCGATAGAGCTTTTGTTCTTTGCTTACCGCGATTTCACCGGCGAAGCCGACGCTGTTCTTGAATCCTACGGGTTCGGTCGGGCGCATCACCGGATCATCTATTTTGTTGGCGCCAACGCCGGAATCTCGGTCGGCGAGTTGCTGACTATACTTAAAATCACCAAGCAAAGTCTGTCCAGAGTTTTGAGCCAGCTGGTCGAAGAAGGCTTTATCGATCAGGAAACCGATGCCGAAGATCGCCGCCGTCGCCGCCTGTATCTGACCGACAAGGGCCGCGCGCTGGAAAGCGAACTGACACTCAGACAAAGCCGTCACATTGCCGAAGCCTACCGTCACTCGGGTGCCGAGGCGGTTGCCGGTTTCCGGACCGTGCTGCGCGGCCTGATCAATGAACGCGATCGCAGCCGGGTTGCCGGCAGGGACAGCGAAACAGGCTGACAGACGCCGCCCGCAATCGCCGAATGACCGAACGTCCTCTGCACGCTAGAATGAGGCCATGACGAGCGAAATCCTCGAGGAAAAACCGCACATCCTGGTCGTTGATGACGACAACAGGCTCCGTACGCTCCTGGCCAAGTATCTGGGAGACAACGGTTTTCTGGTGACCGCCGCGGCTGGTGCCGAAGAAGCGCGACGCCGCATGCAGGGGCTTGCCTTTGATCTGATCGTCCTTGATCTGATGATGCCCGGCGAGAGCGGCCTTGAATTCGCAGAAAAGCTGCGTCTGACCGACGACCTGCCGATCCTCATGCTGACGGCCATGAGCGAATCCGAAGACCGTATCCGCGGCCTTGAAAAAGGCGGCGACGATTATCTGACCAAACCGTTCGAGCCCAGAGAACTGGTTTTGCGCATTCACGCCATCCTGAAGAGGGCCCGGCCCGAGCCGGTCGCGAGCCGCGAGCTGTATTTCGGTGATGCGGTATTTTCCATGGAGCGCGGCGAAATGCGCCGGCGCGGCCGCCGGGTACATCTGACCGAGGTCGAGGTTTCCCTGCTCAGGGCCCTGGGCGCAACCGCCGGCCAGACGATGACCCGCGAAAAGCTGATCCTGTCGACCGATGCCGGTGGCGAAGGTCGCGCAATTGACGTACAGGTGACGCGACTGAGACGGAAGATCGAAAAAGACCCGCGCGAGCCACGCTATCTGAAAACCGTGCGTGGCAAAGGATATGTACTTTGGCCCGACAATCATTGAGCCTTCTGATCAAACGCTTCCTGCCGAAATCCCTGCTCGGCCGTTCGCTGCTGATCATCGTCACGCCGCTGGTTTTGCTGCAGGTCGTCTCGGCGATCATCTTTTTTGAAACCCACTGGGACAAGGTAACGTTGCGGCTGGCCAAATCCGTCGCCGGCGATGCCGCCACCATCGTCACGCTGCTGCGGCGCTTTCCGGAACCCGAAAATCGCGACTGGATTTTTTATCTGGCCGAGCGGCATATGGAATTCCGGGTCCGTTTTGACGAGGGCCGCATTCTGCCCAACAAGCCGCCGGTTCCGGACGGCATTCTGGAAGTCATGCTGATTGATTCCCTGAAGTCATTCGTCAACAAACCGTTCTCGCTCGACACCACATCGCTGGAACGCGATGTGGTCATTGAAATTCAGCTCGCTGACGGCGTGCTGCAGATTCTCACCACCCGCAAACGTCTGTTCAGCTCAACGACCTATGTCTTCGTCATCTGGATGGTCGGCACGTCGTTGATCCTGTTTGCCGTGGCCATGATCTTCATGCGCAATCAGGTCAAGCCGATCCGCCGTCTCGCCATGGCTGCCGATGATTTCGGCAAGGGCCGGACCGTCGAGACGTTCAAGCTTGAAGGCGCGACCGAGGTGCGTCAGGCGGCCACGGCATTCCTCGCCATGCGTGACCGCATTCGCCGCCAGATTGCCCAGCGCACGGATATGCTGTCCGGCGTCTCGCACGACCTCAGGACGCCGCTGACGCGCATGAAGCTGCAACTTGAAATGCTCAAGGCCAGCGACGACACCGAAGCGCTCAAGGAAGACATCGGCGAAATGGAAAGGATGCTGGAAGGCTACCTTGCCTTTGCCCGGGGTGAAGGCGGCGAAAAACCCGAGATGACCGATCTGTCTTCCCTGCTGCTGGATGTTGCTGCGCAGGCCCGCCGGCGTGACGCACGGATTGATCTGCACACCGAAGGGCGGCTGGATGTCACCATCCGCCCCAACAGCTTTCGTCGCGGCATCACCAATCTGGTGGAAAATGCCATGCGCTATGCAGAACATATTTCGATCCGCGCCGGCGTTCGCGGCGATGCCATTGAAATCGTCATTGATGATGATGGGCCCGGCATCCCTGAAGAACAGCGTACTGAAGTATTCCGCCCGTTCTATCGGCTGGAAACTTCGCGCAACCAGGGCACCGGTGGTGTTGGCCTTGGCCTGTCGATTGCCCGCGATGCCATCCAGGGACATGGTGGCGAAATCAGGCTGGATGCATCGCCAATGGGCGGGCTCCGGGTCTGGATTCGACTGCCGCTTTAGGACTTCGGTCTTTTACCAGGGTCGCTCTTCGTTGATCGTCCAGGGATCGGCATCAATCGGCCACACCGGGCGGGCGATCTTCGCGTGCGAAACCTTGGTCATATCCCATTCGAGCGTGCCCGGGGCCGCGCAGTAGATGATCTTTTTGGCGATCTTCGAATACTCGGCATGGAAATGCTGCATCGATTTGACGATCAGAATGCGCTGCTTTTTCGGATCGATGCCGAGCGCTTCGAAGAAATCCGGATCGGTGTTCTGGGTTCTGGCCGAATGCACGACAAAGTCGATCCCTTCGGCATGCACCCACACCGCATCGCCGAGATAGCGCATCGATCCGCTCAGGCTTTTGACATAGGCATCGCGGATGATGTTCTTGACCTCGACCTGCAGATCCAGCGGCGTGCCGGATACGGCGCCGGTCTTGCCGCCGAGCCGCAACGGGAACTTGGCGCCGATCCCGGCACCGACGCAGATGCCGGTTGCGACCGGATCCCAGATGCCGCCGACCGCCGCCATGCCGATGCCGCGTTCCAGCATGCGGCGGATGATGAAAGTGCTGTCGCCCGGACCGCCGCCGCCCGGATTGTCGGCCATATCGGCAATCACCACCGGGCCTTCTTTTTCCGACAGTGCATCCGTCAGCGCCGTTTCGATATCGACGTAGCGCGGCGTGATCTCGTCGCGCATCGCCCACAGTTCGCGGCCAAGCTTTTCCGCAAGTTCGTCGCCGTATGCCTTGTTGTCATCGGTGACAACGATGACCCGTGTCCCTTCTGCCGGCACGTCACCCCACGGGAAGCCGTGGCCGAGTGACACCGAGAGCACACCATCCTTGCCTTCAAGCGCGCTCATCCGGTCGACGAACGAGCGCATCGGCTCGCGGGTCGTGTGATAGCAGCCGATCATGCGGCAATCGAAGCTGCTGATGACCGGCTTCAGCTTGCCGTCGAAATAGGCTTCCATGATCAGCCACAGTTCCTCGGCCCGCTCGCGGGAATCGGTATGCGGATATTCCTTGAAGATGACCAGCGCATCGACCTCTTCGGTGAAGCGCCGGGTGATGTGGCAGTGCAGATCGAACTCGACGCCAAGCGGCAGATCGGGGCCGATGATCTCGCGGATACGGTGTACCAGATCGTCTTCGCAGTCGTCATAGCCTTCGGCCACCATGGCGCCGTGCAGGCTCAGCATCACCGCATCAACCGGCATCGCCGCCTTGAGATCGCCCAGGATTTCATCGCGGAGGTCCTCATAGACCTTGCGCACCGTAATGCCGGACGGGGTCGCGAAGGCGGACAGGCTTTCCGCCACGTCCCAGCCCCTGGCCTTTGCGTGTTCACGCCAGATCACCAGCGGTGCACCGAACATGTGCGGCACTTTGGCATGTGCGCCGCCACGTACCAAATGCGAGCTTTCAAAAGCCGCCAGATCGGTCGGCAGCGGTGCTGTGGTATGGGTTTCCGTGCCAAGGCATGCCGTGAACAGTTTCATGACGGTGTGTTCTCCCTCAGGCGGTGCGCAGC
>JANRAT010000098.1:6588-7399 GCA_030727885.1 Rhodospirillales bacterium
ATCCGGTATCGGGCGTGCGGTTTTCGGATTGCCCGCCATGACGTGTTCCAGCGCTGCCGCCACCTCAAGCACATGACGGTCCATACCGGGAGCGCCCAATATCTGAATGCCGAACGGCATCCCCTGATCATCGACACCGCACGGCAGTACGCAGCCGCAGGCCATCGCCATGGTCGGCGCATAGGACAAGGACAGCCAGCGCATGTAGGTCGGCATCTGCACGCCGTCGATTTCCGACACATACCATTCGGCGTGCGGGAACGGCGTTACCGCAGCGGCCGGACAGATCACCACATCGACCTCTTGCAGCAGCGCCAGCCAGTTGCGCGCAATCCGTGACTGCTGCAGATGCGACCTGGCAACATCGTCCAGCGAATACTGCAGGCCACGGTCGACGTTATCGACGACGTTCGGGCTGATCTTGTCGCGGTGGTTTTTGACCCGCTCGCCATGCGCGCCGACGAAGACAACGCCACGCAGCACTTCGAAGCATTCATGCACGTCGGTGAAATCAGGATCGCGATCCTGCGCTTCATCAAACACATGACGGAAACTGTCGGTCCGTTCCTTGAAAATCTTGCGGTACGCATTGCTGATCGGGGACTGGCCGAGATCGGCGGAGATCGCGACCCGAACCGAGCTCAGGTCGGCACCGCGCATCGGCTCGAACAGCGCCGGGTCCAGTCCGCGCGAATACGGATCACGCGGATCGACCGAGGCCTGTGCCGACAACAGCAAAGCCACATCATCGACACTGCGACCCATCGGTCCCAGCACCGAGAACGGCAAAAGACCGGCAGGCCGGACTTCG
>JANRAT010000099.1 GCA_030727885.1 Rhodospirillales bacterium
TCGGCATCCCTCAAAGCAGCCTCCTCCAAAGGCTGGGTGTGGCACGGCAGTTCGCCAGCCACGGCACTGTCCGGAGCCCCGACCGCCCAGTGCATCCCGGCATCATATTCCGCCAGCGCGAGGGTCAGAGCCGACCGTGAGGTGATGATCTCTGCATCATCGAAATCAAAGCCCAGGTCTTGATAGTGACGTTTGTATCGCGAATACGGCAGACTTGCCGTATTGGTCAGCACAAACACCCGCTTGCCGGCCTTGCGAAGGGCTGCGATTCGATCTGCAGCCCGCGGCACCGGCGTTTTGCCGATATTAAGCACGCCGAAGGAATCGAAGACGAAAACGTCGTAATCATCGGTAATCGGCTGCAGGTTTTCATAATGCATTGATGCATCAGGAAATTCCGCACTGGGAAGTCTCGGGCGTATTTCCTGATAACGATTGAAGGCCCAGGTTGAATCAACTTCAGTTCTCATCGGCAATCCATCACTTTTCTGATGCGCGGATCAGGCCCATCAATACGGGGGAAACCCCTTTGTACACAATGCCTTACGAATTGACAGGTGAATGACAGAATATTCCGTTGGCAAACGCTTGGATGATCGGCAATATCAATTGTCATAAAAACGTAACATAACTGCAAGCATGACATAACAGGAAACGTGACAGCAAGAGTGACACAATCGTCACCAGCGAATTTGGGAGGTTTACATGAACAAGTTACTTGGCGCCGCACTTGCGGCGGCCCTGCTGCTTTTTAGCGGCCACGCCTTTGCCGAAGAATGCCCACACAGCTTTCTCGACAAACAATATTGCGACCGTGACGGCGATCTGACTGCTGATCTGCCGACCGACAAGAGCAAAATTGTCAATCCGAGCACCATCATCTTCGCTTACACGCCGGTCGAAGACCCTGCGGTTTATGCCAAGGTATGGGATGGTTTTATTGCGCACATGGCGAAAACGACCGGCAAGAAAGTGGTTTTTTTCCCGGTACAGTCCAATGCCGCGCAAATCGAAGCCATGCGTTCAGGACGCCTGCATGTCGCCGGCTTCAACACGGGCTCCAACCCGATTGCCGTTGCCTGCGCCGGTTTCGTTCCGTTTACCATGATGGCTGCCAAAGACGGCTCGTATGGCTATGAGATGGAAATCATCGTCCCCGCCGACAGCCCCATCAAGACGCCGGCCGATCTGAAGGGCCACACACTGGCCTTCACCTCGCCGACCTCGAACTCCGGCTTCAAGGCACCTTCAGCGCTGCTTAAATCCGAATTCGGCCTCGAAGCCGACAAGGACTTCAAAACGGCTTTCTCCGGCAAGCACGATAACTCGGTGCTCGGCGTCGCCAACAAGGATTATGAAGCAGCCGCCGTCGCCAACTCGGTGATGAACCGGATGATCCAGCGCGATGTCGTCAAGAAGGATGCGATCCGTTCGATCTACAAATCGCAGACCTTCCCGACCACCGGTTATGGTCTCGCCTACAACCTTGATCCGGCACTTGCCGCAAAAATCAAGGAAGCCTTCTTCAGCTTCCCGTGGGAAGGTTCCGAACTCCAGAAGGAGTTCAAGAAGGAAGGCAAGTTCATCCCGATCACGCACAAGAAAGATTGGGAAATCATCCGCAAGATCGATGCTGCCAATGGCGTCAAGTACGACTGCAAGTAAGTCGTCACAAAAACCAGGTTGAGGGGTGCCGGCTGCAATGCCGGCACTTCCTTAACGTAACAGGGGGCAATCGGGCATGTTGCGACTGGTCGATCTCGTCAAACAATACAAGACCGGCGACAAGGCACTCAAGCATGTGAACCTTGAAGTGCCGAACGGTCAGGTCATGGCCTTGATCGGGCCTTCCGGTGCCGGCAAGTCGACCTTGATCCGATGCGTCAACCGCCTCGTCGAGCCGACATCTGGCAAAATTTATCTGGGCGACAAGGAACTGACGTCGCTCAGCCAGGGAGCCTTGCGCAAAGCCCGGCGCCGCATGGGTATGATCTTCCAGGAATATGCTCTGGTCGAACGCCTGACGGTGATGGAGAACGTGCTGTCCGGCCGCCTTGGCTATGTGCCGTTCTGGCGCAGCTACTTTCGCAAATTTCCACAATCCGATATCGATGAGGCGTTTCGCCTGCTCGCCCGGGTCGGCCTTGATCATATGGTCGACAAACGCGCCGACGAACTTTCCGGCGGTCAACGCCAGCGGGTCGGCATCTGCCGCGCACTGATCCAAAATCCCGAACTGCTGCTGGTCGACGAGCCGACCGCGTCGCTAGACCCGAAAACGTCCCGGCAAATCATGCGGCTGATCTGCGAACTCTGCAAGGAGCGCGGTCTCGCCGCCATCATCAATATTCATGACGTGCTGCTGGCACAGATGTTTGCCGAGCGCATCGTCGGTCTGCAACTCGGCGAAATCGTCTATGACGGACCGCCGGATGGCCTGTCACCGGATGTGCTTACGCAGATCTATGGCGAGGAAGACTGGGAAGCGACCATCGCCAAGGTCGAAGACGAAGATGACGAAGACGAAGAAGCTGCCGTCCCATGAACACTGTCACCACGCACCGCAGCTGGAAAAAGCAGCCGTTCATCAAGAGTCCGCTTTTGCGCTGGGGGCTGGTCGTCGGCGGTGCCTTCTATCTGGCTCTTGTTTTCGGCACCATGGATGTCAACTGGGGGCGTGTCGCCGACGGCATTCCGCGTGGCCAGCGCTTCCTTTCCTCGTTCTTCCCGCCTGATTTCACGTCACGCGCCACTGATATTTTTGACGGCATTCTGGAAAGCATGTGGATCACCATCATCTCGACGGTGGTCGGAATCCTGCTTTCCATACCGGTCGGACTGGGTGCTGCGCGAAATCTGTCGCCGCGCCCGGTCTATCTTTTCTCGCGGGCCGTTCTTGCCGTTTCCAGAACCTTTCCCGAGATCATCATTGCGCTGTTCGCCGTCAAACTGTTCGGGTTCGGCCCGTTCGCCGGTTTTATCGCCCTTTCGGTCGGCACCATCGGATTTTACGGCAAGCTTCTGGCTGAAGATATCGAGGACATGGACACGTCGCAGGCAGAAGCCGTCAAGGCGACCGGGGCCAGCTGGTTCCAATGGCTTAATTACGCCGTGCAGCCGCAGGTCATGCCGCGCATGATCGGCCTCGGCATGTACCGTCTCGATATCAACTTTCGTGAATCTGCCGTCGTCGGCATCGTCGGCGGCGGCGGCATTGGTGCGACCTTGCTGACATCTTTTGATCGTTATGAGTTTGATTCCGCAGCGGCGATCCTGCTGGTCATCATTTTCATTGTCATGGGCGTCGAATATTCATCCAGCTACATCAGAAAGTGGGTTCAATAATCATGCCGGTCACAGAAACAGCCGGTACCCGGCTCTGGAAACGACGCGACCGCAAGGCACAACTGACGGTCTGGGCCATACAGCTGGGTTGCCTGATGGTGTTCAGTTATTGCTGGTCTCTGGTTTCCGAAAAAACCATCTGGGAATTCGTCTATGACGCCCCGACACAGGCCGGCGACATGGCCTCGCGCATGGTGCCGCCAGCCTGGGATTACATGGACAAGCTGTGGCTGGCCGTATGGGACACCATCAACATTGCCACGCTGGGCACCCTGATGGCAGTCGTGCTGGCGTTCCCCATCGCCTTTCTGGCGGCCCGCAACACCACACCGTCGAAGGTCTTCATCAGGCCGATTGCATTGTTCATTATCGTCTCCTCCCGCTCCATCAACTCGCTTTTGTGGGCTTTGATGCTGGTGACGATTATCGGACCCGGTGTACTTGCAGGTGTGTTGGCGATCGGTTTCCGCTCGATCGGCTTTTGCGCCAAGCTTCTTTATGAAGCCATTGAAGAAATTGACGTCAGCCAGGTCGAAGCCGTCACCGCAACCGGTGCCACCGGCCCGCAGATTCTCCATTATGGGATTGTCCCGCAGATATTGCCGGCCTTCGCCGGGATTTCGGTGTTTCGCTGGGATATCAATATCCGCGAATCCACCGTCCTCGGCCTGGTCGGGGCCGGCGGGATCGGCCTGCAGCTCAGCGCCTCGATCAATAATGTTGCGTGGACTCAGGTTTCATTGATATTGCTGGTGGTTCTTGGCACCGTCATCGTCAGTGAGTGGGTCTCGGCAAAGGTCCGTCACGCGATTATTTAGCCTCCCCGTCCCTCAGTGCAGATGCGACGTCCATGCGCTCTGTGTTGACTCTCTTTGGCTAAGATGATTCCCTCAATTCTGTAATGTCATTCCTTCGAGGTTAGATTTAGATGCGGTTAAGAACTTTAGCGTTCTGCACACTTGTCATGAGTGCCCTGATGTCCACAACGCCTGTTCGGGCTGAAGGGATTGAAGTGCATGGCGTTTCATTTGCCGAGCTGCCAAAGAATACCGACATCACTGTCGAGATTTTCGACGATGCCAAGGAAAATCAGGACCTGAAGAAGCTGTTTGAAGACGAACTTCGGTCAGCAGGCTACACCGTTAAGGATAATGCACGATTGATTCTCAGCTTTGAGACCCGCGACACCTCCGGAAAATGGAGTGGTGGTGGCCCTAACCGTCTGATTGAAATGCGAAACACAGACAATCACACCGGCAAGGATGCACCTGAAGTGCGTCTCAATATATTTGATTCACAGCGTGGCGGCATCCTGAACCCGAAACGCGACCAGGGCATTACACAGGTCGCTCCGGGTGAATTTCGCATCGATGTCGCCATTGAAGACCGTACCAACGGCCGCCGCTTGTGGCAGGCATGGAGCTCAACAACCGACAACGCCGGTGCCGAAGATACGGCTTTCCATCGCTCAATGGTCCAGCCGATCATTGAAAAAATCGGGACAAACACCCAAAACTAGTAATCTCCGCTCAACATTCGGTCGGGCCCGGGCCTCTCCGAACCTTGCCCTTGCCCTGCAAAACAGCTACGAAACGTTGACGCATGCGTGATACTTGTCTGGTATCACGCGGGGAACATCAGTGGACTTCAATTCATGACGAAACCGACGGAAAAAGCCTTATTGCCCGCCGGCCTGACGGATGGGTTACCCCCAGAAGCGGCTTTCGAGGCCGATATCCGTGAACGGCTCGTTTCGGCATTCGTGCAGCGCGGTTTTGATCGTGTCTCGCCGCCATTGGTCGAGTTCGAGGATAACCTGCTGGCTGGCACCGGTGCCGCCATGTCAGGTCAGACATTCCGGTTAATGGACCCGATTTCTCAGCGCATGATGGGGCTCCGCGCCGATATCACCCCGCAAGCGGCACGAATCGCGACAACCCGGCTGGCGCACGAACCGCGCCCTCTGCGGCTGTGCTATGGTGGCGAGGTTTTGCGGATCAAAGGCTCGCAATTGCGCCCCGAACGGCAATTCACTCAGGCTGGCGCCGAACTGATCGGCACCAGCGATGCCCGCGCCGATGCTGAAATGGTGTTGATGGCCGCCGAAACCCTGAATGGTTTGGGTATCGAGAATATCAAAGTCGATCTGTGCCAGCCGACGCTGGTCCCTCTGGTCATGCAAAGCCTGTCCATCGAAGGGGCCGCAGCCAACGAAATGCGGGCCGCCCTTGATGCCAAGGACGCCGCAGAAGTCAAAACCCTATCGGCAGCTTTCGGGCCCGAGGCCAAAAGTCTTTTCGTCGCCCTGCTTGCGGCGTCCGGCCCTGTCGAGAAAGTCAGCGGACCTATTGCCGGCCTGCCCTTGAGCGGTGCCGCCGCCGAAGCTCGTGATGCCCTGCTGGCTACCGTCAAGTTGATCGAACAGGCCGACCCTGCTCTTGACCTAACCCTTGATGCTGTTGAAAACCGCGGCTTTGAGTACCATTCCGGCGTGACGTTCACTCTGTTTGCACCCGGTGTCCGGGGTGAACTGGGAACCGGCGGACGTTATATCGCCGGTTTAAGTGACACCCGGCAGGCCAACACCGATGGCGAGGCGGCAACCGGCTTTACATTGTTCCTGGATAGCATCCTCCGTGCCTTGCCGAGGCCCAAACCCGCATCTAAGGTTTATCTGCCGGATGGCGTGACGCGCCGCGCCGGTGAGGAACTCCGTCGTCAGGGCTTCCGTACGTTGCAGGGATACGCAACCGGGTCGGCAGCAAAAACAGAAGCGGCGCGGCTCGAATGCACACATTTACTGGTCGACGGCACACCTGTGCCGCTCGACGGCCTCTGACTTAAAGGAGACAGTTCGTATGGCCAACGTCGTAGTCATCGGCTCGCAATGGGGCGATGAAGGAAAAGGCAAGATCGTCGACTGGTTGTCGGAACGCGCCGATGTCGTGGTACGTTTTCAGGGCGGCCACAATGCCGGTCATACACTTGTCATCGACGGCGTGACCTACAAGCTGAGCCTTCTGCCGTCCGGCATTGTCCGCAAGGGCAAACTGTCGATCATCGGCAATGGCGTCGTTGTTGATCCGTGGGCGCTGATGCTCGAAATAGACAACATCCGCAAGCTCGGCGTTGAAGTCAGCCCGGCAAACCTTCGGGTAGCCGAGAACTGTCCGCTGATTCTGCCGTTGCACAGAAATCTCGATCAGGTACGCGAACAGGCTGCCGGCAAGGCAAAGATCGGCACCACCGGTCGCGGCATCGGCCCTGCGTACGAAGACAAGACCGCACGGCGCGCCATCCGTGTCGGTGATCTTGCCGACACTGACGTGCTGGCCGACAAGGTTGATGCGTTGCTGTTCCACCACAACGCCCTGCTGCGCGGCCTGAATATGCCAGAAGTTGATCGTGCTGCACTGTTGCAGGAACTGCATGATATGGCGCCATTGCTGTTGCCGTATGCGACGACTGTCTGGCAGGACCTCGACAATATGCGCCGCAAGGGCAACCGGATCCTGTTTGAAGGTGCCCAGGGCACCATGCTCGACATCGATCACGGCACCTATCCCTACGTCACCTCTTCGAACACCGTCGCCGGTCAGGCCGCAATCGGCTCGGGCCAGGGTCCGAATGCCATCAATTACGTGCTCGGCATTACCAAGGCCTACACCACGCGTGTCGGTTCCGGTCCGTTCCCGACCGAACTGACGGATGCAATTGGCGAGGAACTCGGCGCGAAAGGCCGTGAATTCGGTGTCGTCACCGGCCGCAAACGCCGCTGCGGCTGGTTCGATGCGGTGCTGGTCCGTCAGGCCGTCAAGGTCAACGGCATTACCGGCATTGCGTTGACCAAACTCGACGTGCTCGATGGCCAGAAAGAACTCAAGGTCTGTGTCGGTTATGACATCGACGGCACCAAGATCGATCACCTGCCGGCCTCGACAGTGCGCCAGGGCCGCGTGCAGCCGATTTATGAAACCATGGAAGGCTGGCAGGAAAGCACACAGGGTGCGCGCTCATGGGCTGATCTTCCGGCGACCGCGATCAAGTACATC
>JANRAT010000100.1 GCA_030727885.1 Rhodospirillales bacterium
CATGCAGGGGGGCGAGGCCGGCTTTCGATCCGGCCCCCAGCACGATCAGGATCAGGATAATTGCGGCCACGACCGGCGAGCGGGCACCGGCGCGGATCGTCTCAAAATCGTATGCTCCCTCAGCGCCGACCAGCAGGCCAAACGCCAGCAGCAAGGTCATGGTCCCGAAGCCGGCCATGACGATGTAGACATAAGCTGCCTTTTGCGTGCCGGCGGCGCGATGGTGCGCCAACACCAGTGCCCAGGACAGCAGGGACATGACCTCCCAGAGGACCAGAAAGGTGAAGGCGTCATCGGCCAGAATCACCAGCACCATGGCGCCAAGAAAGGCCGGATAGAACGGTAAAACCCGGCCCGGTTCGGCTTCGTGGCGGCCATAGCCGATGGCATACAGGCTGGTGATGGCGCCACCGAGACCGATGATCAGCAGGAATAATGCAGAAAGCGCATCCATACGGAAATGCGCACCAAGCCAGGGCAAGCCGATCGGCAGCACACTCGACGATTGACCAAAATGCCCGATCAAAACCATTAATCCTGCTATGCCTGCAAGTGCACAGGGAATGATGGTGACCGCGTAAATGATACCTGACGCGAAACGGAAGCGGCTCGCGGCTATGGCAACGAGTGACAGTGCCAGTAAAAGTCCGGCGCAATTGATAGCGATTTCAACCGCCGTCACGTCCATTCTCCACATTGCCTGATGGGGCTGGATCGGGGACGGCTTTAAGCCTGACGCCACGCCCGGCCGGACTGCTTGGCGCACCCTCGCCGATAAGTTCAATGCCGGCAGCATTCAGTGCATCGACGACTTTCATCAGGCTGTCGACAACACCGCGTACATTGCCGTTGCTGGCTTCCATACGTTGGATTGTCGGCACTGAAACACCAGCCAGACTGGCCAGTGTTTTCTGGTCCATGCCAAGAAGCGCACGCGCTGCACGCAATTGAGCCGCAGTGATCATCGCTAAATCCTGTTTGAAATGCCTATATTAATCTATTTACATCCAATAATGATGCCTAAAACATCAATATCAATGTATTGCCCGCAGAAGATTATTTCAAGTCGTGTTTGCCGGGGGAAGGGTTTCAGCGGCGTTGCTGCAAGGCCTGTAATTTCTTGTTCAAGTCTGCCCGCTGGATTTTTCCAGTGGCGGTGCGGGGGATGGCACCCATGGTTGTCAATTTTACCGCCCCGAATACAGGCGGCAGCAAAGCGACGATATTCTCTTGAATATAGGTCATGCAGTCGGGCTCGTTGAGCACGAGAACAACCCATACTTTGGCGACACCTTCATGATCTTCAAGGACGCTCAGGCAGACATCGCTAACCGGCAGTTCAGCCAAGAGTTTTTCTTCAAGCTCATAGGGGGCGAATTTTATGCCGCGGATGTTGAT
>JANRAT010000101.1 GCA_030727885.1 Rhodospirillales bacterium
GTTGATGAGGATGAGATCGTGGAACAGGAACTGGTAAGCGGCATCGCCTATAGCCGCGATGAAGCAAAGATTACGTTGGTCTCGGTTCCGGATCAGCCCGGCGTTGCCGCGGCAATATTCGGACCACTGGCCGACAATGGCATTAACGTTGATATGATCGTGCAGAATGTCTCGCACGACAATCGTTCGACGGACATGACGTTTACCCTGCCGATAGCTGATCTCGATCGTGCTCTTGCAACTCTTGAAGGCAACCGTGAGCAGCTTGCGTACAAGGAACTGCGTTCGGACAAGGATGTCACGAAAATTTCAGTTATTGGCGTTGGTATGCGCTCGCATGCCGGTGTCGCACAGCGTATGTTTACGACGCTGGCTGAAAAAGGCATTAATATTCAGGTGATATCGACATCGGAAATCAAGGTCAGTGTCCTGATTGCCGAAGAATATACGGAACTCGCCGTTCGTGCCCTGCACACGGCATACGGCCTGGACGCAGATTAATCTTCTGCCCGGTGGTGACCGGGATTAATCCTGACTAGGGAAACTCTAGGCATGTCCGAGAGAACGCCACGCGCCAAATTGACTCCGGCCCCGCGGCGTTTGCTGGCTCGGGTCCGCGATCTTATGGCGGACACCGGGACTGCTGAACAACGTCTGGATCAAATAGCCGAAATCGTTGCCGCCGACCTGGTCGCCGAAGTTTGCTCAATCTATGTGAGGCGTGCCGGCGATATTCTTGAGCTTTTTGCCACGCGTGGTCTCAAACGCTCGGCAGTGCACGCGACCCGACTCAGGATAGGCGAAGGTATCGTCGGCGAGATTGCCGCCATGGCGCGACCGTTCGCCCTGGCGGATGCGCAGGAACATCCAAGTTTCGCCTATCGGCCGGAAACCGGCGAAGAAGTCTTCCATTCGATGATGGGTGTGCCGATTCTGCGCTCCAGCCGCGTCATCGGCGTCATGGCGGTTCAGAACCGGACCCGCCGCAACTATACCGAAGAAGAAGTCGAAAGCCTGCAGACGGTGGCCATGGTTCTGGCAGAACTGGTGGCCGGTGGCGAACTCATAGATCCCAAGGAATTGCTGCCGTCTGACGGCTTGGCATCAACGCCGCTGCGGCTTGATGGTTTGCGGCTTAACGGCGGCATCGGCATCGGTCAGGCCGTTGTGCATCGCCCGCATTTCCGGATCGAGCGTCTGGTTGCCGAAGATCCGGAGCTTGAACAGGAACGACTGCAACGCGCTTTTATCGAGATGCATGGCGCAATCGACGACATGATGACGTCGGAACAGATGAAGGTCAGCGGCGAACACCGCGACATCATGGAAACCTATTCGATGATTGCCCGCGACCAGGGCTGGTTAAAGCGGATGGAAGAGGCGATCAAGGCCGG
>JANRAT010000102.1:0-3504 GCA_030727885.1 Rhodospirillales bacterium
GGGGCCTATATTGGCCAACTCTGTGTCAGTCCAGTATTTTTAGAGGTGCCCTTATGTTAATCAGCAAAAATGCCATGAACGACGAAGTCTGTAAGTAACCGTCAATAGTCTGAAAGTTGTCGCCAATCGGCAAAGGCGATTGTGCTTTAGAGTCTGATGGCGAGTCGCATCCAGAGGAGGTGACGATGACTAAAGTGGATAAGGGCCGACGCGTTTGAGATACTGTTACGTCTATGTCCTGGGTGAAATCTGCGGGGGAAGTGGCCGAACCTATGTCGGTTGGAGCACAGATATCGACAGGCGACTGGCCGCACACAACGCCGGGACCGGGGCCAAATCGACCCGCGGCCGGCAATGGCGTCTGCTTTATGCGGAGCGCTATAAAACCCGCCCTGAAGCGCTCAGCCGCGAGTGGTTTCTCAAGCGAGACCGTGCCTTCCGGCGGCAATGCAATCAGGGCTTTCTGCCATAAGCTGTCTGGCCTTTCGTCAGCCCCCGGAAAGCATGATTTCGCAGGGCGGGAGGATCGCAAAACTGGCGAAGTCCGTGTTTTTATCCCATATGATCTGCATCAATGTCTGTTTGGTCGGGGGCTTTTAGTGTGTACTTCGGCCCCGTCGCGAAAAATGAGTAAAATGCCATGCAAAATCCTTACGAAAGTCTCGGGGTCAAGAAAACCGCATCGCAAGCTGAGATCCGCAAGGCCTATCGCAAGCTTGCCAAGGAATGCCATCCCGACCTGCATCCCGGTGACGCCAAGGCCGAGGCCCGCTTCAAGGAACTGAGTGCGGCCAACAGCCTGCTATCCGATGAAGAAAAGCGCCGCCAGTTTGATGCCGGTGAGATTGATGCCGCCGGCAATCAGCGGGCCGACAGCAGCTATTACCGGCAATATGCCGATGCCGGCGAAGGCGCCAAATATGCCCGCTATCCAGGTGGCCCGGGTGAGGAAGACATGAGCGATATCTTCACCGAGTTTTTCCGTAAACAGCAAGGCGGACAAGGCATGAAGATGCGCGGCCAGGATGTTTCCTACACACTCGAAGTCTCGTTTCTTGAAGCAGCCGCCGGGGCCAAAAAACGCGCCACCATGGCCGATGGCAAAACTCTTGATATTGCCATTCCGGAAGGTCTGCGTGACCGCCAGTCACTCAGGCTGAAAGGCAAGGGCATGCCCGGTATCGGCGGTGGCCCGGCCGGTGACGCCTATATCGAAATTCATATCTCGGCGCATCGCTTTTTCACCCGCAAAGACAACAACATCCACATGACCTTGCCGATCACTCTTGGCGAGGCCGTGCTGGGTGCCAAGGTCAAAGTGCCGACAATATCCGGTTCTGTTGAAATGACAGTGCCGAAGCACGCCAATACCGGCACGACGCTGCGCCTCAAGGGCCGCGGCATTCTTGACCCGAAAAGTGGCCAACGCGGCGGCAAGCAAAGTATGATCCACGCGACGGGATGATGGAGCCATGATGATGAAATTCAATGACATTATCGATATGGTTGAGGCGCTGGGCGCGGATGATCTGACTGTCTGGGTTGAACGCGGCTGGGTACGGCCGGACGGGGAGGGTGACGATCTTGTGTTTACGCAGATTGATGTCGCCCGGGTCCGCCTGATTGCCGAGTGCCGCTATGAGCTGGAAATCGATGACGAGGCGATCCCGGTCATTCTGTCGCTGCTGGATCAGGTTTACGGTCTGCGCCGTGAACTGGCATCGCTGGTGACTGCGATCGATGGACAACCGGATGCCATCCGCGCCGAAATCATGCGCGCCGCGGCGGCTGTGGAAATCAAGGAATAGAAACAGGTGTCACCTCAGGCAACGCCGCATAAAACGGATGGGTCAATGACGATAACAGTGAAGTTTTGCGGCGCAGCGCAGACCGTGACCGGATCATGCTACTGGATCCGCACACCGGCCGCTGAATTTCTTGTCGACTGCGGCATGTTCCAGGGCTCAAAAACGCTCAAGGAACTGAACTACGGCAGCTTCCCGTTTGATCCAGCAAACATTGACTTCGTCTTGCTGACTCATGCGCACATCGATCATTCCGGCCTGATCCCGAAACTCATCAAGCAGGGCTTCACGGGCCCGGTGTACGCCACCGAAGGGACCTGCGATCTGCTGTCCTACATGCTGCCGGACAGCGGATATATTCATGAGCGCGAAGTCGAACATCTCAACCGGCGCAATGTTCAGCGCGGCAAGAAAGAAGTCGAGCCGATCTACGACAGACACGATGCGGAAAAAAGCCTCGAAAGCTTCAAGCCGGTTGCCTATGAGGAATGGCTCGACGCCAGACCCGGCATCCGCGCCCGGTACTGGAATGCGGGACATATCCTGGGGGCTGCGTCGATCGAACTTGAAATAAGACATGGCGCTGCCGGCGAAGCGCCGATACGGATTCTTTTCTCGGGTGATATCGGACCGGACTGCAAATTGTTCCATCCGGATCCGGAAGCCCCGGTCGGCTGGGATTATGTCGTCTGCGAAGGAACCTACGGGGACCGTGTGCGTATCGATGTCGGCATTGATGAGCGCCGTAAAATGCTAGCCAACGAAATCAATGAAGTGATCGAACGCAAGGGTGTTCTGCTGATCCCGGCTTTTGCCGTCGAACGGACACAGGAATTGCTGGCGGATATTTCCGTGCTGATGCGTACAGGGCTGATCGCCCGGGTGCCGCTGTTCCTCGACAGTCCTCTGGCGATCAAGGCGACGCGTGTCTTCCGGTCCCACGTTCAGGATATGGAAGATGCCGGCACCGCCGGTGAGTTGCTGAACGATCCCAATGTTCACTTCACGGAAACGGTTGATGAGAGCAAGGCGATTGATCGTTACAACGGCGGTATCATCATCATGGCGGCGAGCGGTATGTGTGACGCCGGGCGCATACGCCATCATCTGAAACAATACCTGCCGTCGAAAGATGCCAAAGTGCTGCTGGTCGGCTATCAGGCACCGGCGACGCTCGGCAACATTCTGGCGGCCGGGGTCAAGGCGGTGCGCATTCAGGGCGAGGACATCAAGGTGCGGGCGGAAATCAGGCAGCTTGATTTCTATTCCGGGCATGCGGACCGCCATGGACTGACGGCATGGGTTACCGAAAGACTGCCGATCCGGCGCAAGGTTCTGCTGACGCACGGCGAAGAAAAAGCCCTGCTCGGGTTGCAGGAGAGCCTTGTACAGGCGGGCCTGGACAAGGACATGATCGTCATGCCGGAATTTGACGAAGAGTTTGATCTTGTTCGCGGGCTGACCTCGAAAACCGATAAAAGGAAGCTGCGGCGTATCCGTCAGGATGCCGTCGGCGGTCCCGATTGGCACAATGATCTGGCGCAGCTGTCACTGGATCTCCGCGCCCGGCTTGAAGCGGCGGCGGATGAAAAATCCCGCGCCGTCATCTTGCGCAAGGTGCGCCGGGCGCTGCAGTAATATCCGCTATCGTCTAATTTTCCAAAAATTGATGCATGTCATTTCGCACCCTTGTGATGTG
>JANRAT010000102.1:3514-7348 GCA_030727885.1 Rhodospirillales bacterium
GTGAACGACAATAGTCTGCCAACAGAAATGGGCCTGAACGGTCGCAAGTTGGCTGGACAGAAAGAGGTGTTTGAGATGCCACATCGCAAATTGAAGGATATCGTCGCCAACCAGTCGCTGGTTCATGCTGCCGTCGATGATACGGTATACGACACCGTCAGGCGCATGCAGTCGGCGCATGTCGGCACCGCATTGATATTTGAAGGCACGGCACTGAGAGGGATCTTTACCAGAAGCAACCTGCTGGATCGCATTCTGGACACCGGCCTTGATCCTAAAACCACTTTAGTCGGCGATGTGATGACGCCGGACCCTGTGTGTCTGCATTGTGACGAGCACGGCATTGAATCCGTTCGGACCATGCGGGATCGCAATATTCGTCATGTCGTCGTGACGAATGTCGGCGACAAAGGTTATGGCATCGTCTCGGTCCGCGATTTTCCGGATCAGGAAATTGGCGATTACGAAGCAGAGTTGTCTCGCGAAGAGTTGCTTTGGGAAGAGCTGTAAAGCCTGCGCCGACCGCCGTTTAGTTCACAAAATCACTCGCCAAAAGTGCCAGGCACGTCACAAAGCCTGAAACCGGAACCCAGACAGGGACGCTGAACTGACCTTCCGGTGCCTTTATGCCGCGCCGCTTCAGTAGCACCAGTGACATGTTCACGAGCGTGAAAATTACCAGCACGATCCTTGATGTCCATTCGGCCAGCGCCTCAACCGGGAAAGCCAGTGCCAGGACAAGCACCACGGCGGTAATGACGCCTGTGGCAATCAGCGGCGTTTGCGTGCGTGGATGGATGCGCGTGAAGATAGCGTGAATGCTGCCCTGCTTGCTCAATCCATAAAGCACTCGGGCAGCCATGATGATCTGGATGATGACGCCGTTCAGTGTTGCGACTATGGCGATCGCCGTGACGGCAACCGGCGACATGCCGGTGATGTGGCCAAAGACATAACTGAGTGGTGCGGACGATGCCGCCAGTTCGTCGATGGGCACAGAGAGGACGGCAACCGCCGTTACCAGGAAGTAAAATACCGTACCGAGACCGAGCGTCAGGAAAATCGCCCAGGGCAAGGTGCGCTCCGGCTGTTTGACCTCCTCGGCCAGATTGACAATATCCTCAAATCCGATGAACGCGAAAAAAGCCAGCAGGCCTGCGCTCGAGACGGCTGCCCACGCGGGGATATCGGACAGCTGCGGGATGACGCTCGGGATCTCCAGGACCAGCCCAGGATTGCTGCCGATGCCGACTGCGATGATGAGCAGCAACGCGCTGGTTTCAATAATCGTGAACAGGCTGGCAAAGATGACCGATTGCATAATGCCCCATGCAGCGATGGCACCGATCGACAAAACGATAAAGATAATCAGTGCGTATGTGGGGATATCAATGAATTCGCGAATATAGCCGGTGCTGCCGACGGTGATCGCCGCGGACGATACGACACCGGACATGATCACCATGAAGCCGACGATCAGGGACAGAGTTGACGACTTGAAACCGGCTTGGACATAAGCCGCTTCACCAGCGCTGACGGGGAACCTGGCTGACAGTTCTGCAAACGAGGCCGCGCTGAACCCCATGACGATGGACGCCATGACGAATGCGACGGGTGCGTGAATCCCTGACCGCCCGGCCGCCGCACCCAGCAGCACATAGATTCCGGCGCCAATGGTGACACCAAGGCCGTAAAGAACCACCAGCGGCAGGGACAGTGAACGACGCAGCTCAGGCATATAATTTCATCACTTTCTGTCTTTGGCATTTCTGCCGGCTATGGACAACATGTACATTAGCGGGCGGCGTCACGGCGCGCCTTGAGATAGATCATGCCGTGGACAATCAGGTTTTGCCGCCCTGTACAGTGCTTGAAAGTCCCGGCATGATGCTTCCGACGACTGTTTAATGGCTGGCTCAAGCATCACCTGAGGTTTTTACCTTTGTTTCCCAATGACTTAGACCCGATGTTCCTTGGTGCGGCACTATTGTGTGTGGTCATTACAGGCATTTCGAAAAGTGGGCTCGGCGGCGGGCTCGGGCAACTTTCCGTGCCGATCATGGCGATGTTCATTGCGCCCTCGACGGCAGCCGCGATCATGCTGCCAATTCTGTGTCTGATTGATCTGTTCAATATCTGGGGCTACCGGAAGGATTTTCATCGCGGCAATCTGCTGGCCATGTTGCCGGGTGCGGTGATCGGCATCGGCATTGGTGCACTGTTGTTCAGTCATGTCGATGACAACGCCTTGCGGCTTTTGCTGGGCGGCATTTCCCTGATCTTCGCGTTGACCTACTTCATCCAGCAAAACCCCGTCAGCGCCGACAGCCGGCGCGGCAAATGGCTCGGTCTGCTATGCGGGACACTGTCCGGGTTTACCAGTTTCGTGGCCCATGCCGGCGGCGGCCCGGTCAAGATATTCCTGCTGCCGCAACGGCTCAGTGCCAGGGTTTTCGTCGGCACGCATGTGTATTTCTTTTTCATCGTTAATCAGTTGAAGATCTGGCCCTACCTCTGGCTGGGCCAGTTCTCGACGGAAAACCTGTGGACAAGCCTGATCCTCGTGCCGGCGGTGCCGGTCGGTGTCTGGCTCGGCTGGCGGTTGATCAAGATCATCGACGTCGAAACGTTTTACAAAATCTGCTACGTTCTGCTGTTCGTCGCCGGCAGCAAACTTATCTATGACGGCATGAAGGGGTACGGCTGGGTGTAGCGTGCGTATCCGGCAGGCATGGAGCCAGACTGCGAGTTTGCGATTAAGGCACACAGTTCCGGCAAGGCTTTGGCAAAAGTCGGCTAAGTTATTGAAAAAATTGGCGCACCCGGCAAGTGTTGAATGTGTGCACGCTCCTTTCGGGGGGCTGCGGTTCTATTTAAATATTTTGAACCAATATCTTGTTCGGACGTTGACGCAGCACCAAGTCGGATAAGACGGGTAAGCTGAATAACACTCGACTGCACATGTACGCTTATGAATTTGTTTCTCAAATTCTGGGAAACGTCGACCGCTTATGCGAATTCACAAACTCGACTATCTCTACGCCATCAGCAAAGCGCTAATCCCGGACGCCGACTTAATAGCCCTTACCCGTCTAAAGTAGTGCAAATGAGAGAAAATGGTTCCGACATCGGGAACCGATATGCGAGTACAAAGGTAGTAAACGGTTCCTGACGCGGGAACACATTTAATATACCATACGATGCAAGAATGGATAAACGAGGGGGCGATAAGTTATGGCTAAAACATTTAGAGACATTTCGATTGGAATATTTTTTCTCGTGCTTTCAGGCATGATTGTGATTGGCGGGCCTAAACTATTTGACGAATGGAAGGAAGCTCACTCACAACGTCTTGAGGCTCAGAAACAACTCGTTGGCGTTCTTAATACTTCAATCGAAGGGGTCCTGGCAGAGGTTGGTAACGTACGCAAATTAGAAGCAGATCATTTTGAACAAATGAAACTCAAAGCCGAAAATACATACCAATTCATGGAAGAGATTTCTATTCTGGCCGGTGTTCGGTTTTTAGAAGACGGACGAATTGTTTCCCCTTCGACAGCAGATGAGATGGCAAGAGAAGCCATTCAAAACATCCGGACTAAATACTCTGAGCGAATTGGCAAAATTCTAGAGGCTGCAAATGATGCCTATCTTAGGAAACGTCGGTAAGCATGTTGTCCGTTTATATGTGCGATATTGGAAAGGTCCAATCAGGCCATGCCCATAAATAGCAATGGGCTGATTAGCCCTGCTTACCGCATACGAATTTAATACCTTACCGTCATTAGAAAGAGAGAGCCCCCTTATGCAAAAAACTTCAATCAGCACGATTCT
>JANRAT010000103.1 GCA_030727885.1 Rhodospirillales bacterium
GCGTCACCCCGTCTGGAACCCGGCGGGCAACATCGAGAATGAAGCGCGGCGACAAGGTGGATGACAAGACCACTGTTTTCGGGTGCTTTGCGCCCGTCAGGATCGCCTGATCGTCAAACAGCAGGGCATTGGTCTCGGCAATATCGCGGACGACGACGATCACGGTATCGACTTTGACAGCGAACGATACCGCATCGGCAATCATTCGGTTCTTGAGATCATCGGATGCGTCGACCGGGCGGATATCGAAGCCCCAGACATTGAAACCGGCCTTGAGCAGGTTCTCGGCCATCGGCAGCCCCATCGATCCGCAGCCGGCGACGCCGAGCACGGTCTTTTCACGGAGGCTCAAGGATGGTCCCCGGCAGCAA
Source organism: Rhodospirillales bacterium (assembly GCA_030727885.1). Lineage (GTDB taxonomy): Bacteria > Pseudomonadota > Alphaproteobacteria > Rhodospirillales > Casp-alpha2 > UBA4479. The sequence goes on from JANRAT010000103.1 coordinate 372, forward strand.
CGACCAGCTGCTGAAACAGGCTGAAACTCGGATCACCGTCGGTCAGGAAAAATTCCGGATGCCACTGCACGCCGATGGCAAAGCGCCGGTCGGGCAGCTCGATCGCTTCGACGATGCCATCCGGGGCTCTGGCGCTGATGGTGATGCCGTCTGGGATTTCACGAAGCGCTTCATTGTGTGCCGTGTTGACGGCCATTTCCGACGTGCCGGTAATGTCGAACAGACGTGTGCCGGCGGCAATGCTGACGGTATGGGCGGTCTGTTCGGCCGGTTTGGCATTCAGGTGATCAACGGCGCACTCAAGTTCGTTCTTGATATCACGCCAGATGGTTGCGCCGCGTGACACCGCCATCACCTGCATGCCGGCGCAGATGCCGAGTGTCGGCAAGTCCTGGGCCAAGGCATCGGCCATCAGCGTACGCTCGAAGGCATAGCGGGGATGCACGGCAGCCCCATTGGCCGGCTGGCCATAAACTTCCGACGGAAACGGATAAAAACCGCCGGGCACGATCAGGCCACCAAGGGATTTCAGATAATCGGCGCGCGCCTGCTCCAGATAAGGAATGCCGACCGGCAAGCCACCGGCTTTCCAGACAGCGTCGAAATAGGCGGTACGCAGCGCATAGTGCGGGCGTTTCGAAAACGATCCTTCGCTTTCGTAGTCGAGCAGAATGCCAATGAGCGGACGTTTGGTCATGGGGGATTCTAAGCCGCAGTGTTGGTTTTGCAAAGTATCCACTTGCAGGGCACCCCCTCACCTAACCTCTCCCCCTGAGAGGGGGAGAGGGATTGAGCTGTGCCTGTATCCGTGAGTCCCTCTCCCCTGCGAAGCGGGGGAGAGGACAGGTGAGGGGGGCTTGTGGTTTTATCCCATATCCCGCCTTTTTTCTTGCCTTTTCGGGCGTTAAGCTTATGGAAACCCAATAATGCGAGAGTTCGTGATCCGGCGATTCGCTGTTAGGCCCGGAATCGGACGAGTGAGAGGTGCGCGATGGCACAGAATGCAGATAAAGACCGGGTAATCATCTTCGACACGACGCTGCGCGACGGTGAACAGTCGCCCGGGTGTTCGATGAATCTTGAGGAAAAACTGCGTATTGCCGAAGTTCTGGCCGGCATGGGCGTCGATGTCATTGAAGCCGGCTTCCCGATCGCTTCGGTCGGTGACTTCGAGGCCGTCAACGAGATCGCCAAGTCCGTCAAAGGCCCGATCATCTGCGGTCTTTCCCGCGCTACCAAGGGTGATATCGACCGCGCCGCCGAAGCCCTGAAACCGGCCGAGCGCAAGCGCATTCACACCTTCCTGTCGACCTCGCCGTTACATATGAAATACAAGCTGCAGATGGAGCCCGAAGCGGTCCATGATGCGGTGGTCGCCTCGATCAAGCATGCCCGCAACCACACCGACGATGTCGAATGGTCGCCGGAAGACGGATCGCGCACCGAACACGATGTCCTCTGCCGCTGCGTCGAAAGCGCGATTGCCGCCGGTGCCGGTACCATCAATATCCCCGATACCGTCGGTTACGCCGTACCCGAAGAGTTCGCGGCGCTGATCACGATGCTGATGAACCGCGTGCCGAACATCGATAAAGCCGTCATTTCCGTGCATTGCCACAATGATCTGGGGCTCGGCGTCGCCAATTCGCTGGCCGCCGTCAATGCCGGCGCCCGGCAGGTCGAATGCACCATCAACGGGATCGGCGAGCGCGCCGGTAACGCGGCGATGGAAGAAATCGTCATGGCGCTGAAGACCCGCGGTGATGCCATGCCGTATTATACCAATGTCACCACCGAACACATCATGAAGGCCTCGCGCCTGCTGTCGTCGATCACCGGTTTCGCGGTACAGCCGAACAAGGCCATCGTCGGCGCCAACGCGTTCGCGCACGAAAGCGGCATCCATCAGGACGGCGTGCTGAAAAACGCCGAAACCTATGAGATCATGACCCCCGAATCGGTCGGTCTTACCAAGTCGAATATCGTCATGGGCAAGCATTCCGGCCGCCATGCGTTCAAGGACAAGGTCAAGGATCTTGGCTATGATCTGGGCGACAATTCGCTGCAGACGGCGTTCAAACGCTTCAAGGACCTGGCTGACCTCAAGAAGGAAATCTTCGACGAGGACATCATTGCGCTGATCGACGATCAGGGTGCCGGGGCCAGCGAAACCATCAAGCTGGTGTCGCTCGAGGTTAATTGCGGGACCGTCCACAACCCGCCGAAAGCGGCCATGACGCTGAATATCGAAGGCCAGGAGAAATCCTGCCAGGCGACCGGTGACGGGCCTGTTGACGCCGCTTTCAACTGTATCAAGGCACTGTATCCGCACGATGTCCGCCTGCAGCTCTATCAGGTGCATGCGGTGACACAGGGTACGGATGCGCAGGCTGAAGTGTCGGTGCGCCTTGAAGAAGACGGCCGCACGGTCAACGGCATGGCGGCAGACACGGATACGCTTGTCGCCAGTTGCCGGGCCTATATCATGGCTTTGAACAAACTATTGCTAAAACGCCAAAAAACCGCACCGGAGGCGCTTTCTGCCTAGCAATTCCAGCCCGCCCTTTCTATAAGTGCGGGGGGTGTCGGGTGATGATAAACAACAAGGCTGTATTGGATATTTAAGCCTATGCTTTCGAGACTTTTCGGATTTCTCTCCGCCGATATGGCAATCGATCTGGGGACTGCCAATACACTGGTCTATGTAAAGGGCCGGGGTATTGTCCTCAACGAGCCATCGGTTGTCGCCATTGCTGAAGTCAAGGGCAAGAAACATGTCCTTGCCGTGGGTGAGGAAGCCAAGCAGATGCTTGGCCGGACACCGGGCAATATTCGCGCCATTCGGCCATTGCGTGACGGGGTCATCGCTGACTTCGAAGTGGCCGAGGAAATGATCAAGTATTTCATTCGCAAGGTGCACAATCGTCGCACCTTCGCGAGCCCGCTGGTGGTTGTCTGTGTGCCGTCGGGGTCAACCGCGGTTGAACGCCGTGCGATTCAGGAATCCGCCGAAAGTGCCGGTGCCCGCAAGGTCTATCTGATCGAAGAGCCGATGGCCGCTGCCATAGGTGCCGGACTGCCGGTAACCGAGCCGACCGGCTCGATGGTTGTCGATATCGGTGGCGGGACCACCGAAGTTGCGGTGCTGTCTTTGGGCGGCATTGTCTATTCGCGCTCGGTGCGTGTCGGCGGCGACAAGATGGACGAGGCGATCATCGCCTACATCCGCCGCAATCATAACCTGCTCGTTGGTGAAGGCTCGGCCGCCCGCATCAAGGAAGAAATCGGCTCTGCCTGCCCGCCCGATGACGGCGATGGCCGGACCATGGAAATCAAGGGCCGCGATCTGATGAACGGGGTGCCGAAAGAACTGATCATCTCGGAACGCCAGATCGCCGAAAGCCTTGCTGAACCCGTCGGCGCCATTATCGAAGCGGTCAAGGTCGCGCTCGAACATACGGCACCGGAACTGGCGGCTGATATCGTCGACAAGGGCATTGTGCTGACCGGTGGCGGCGCCTTGCTCGGCAACATCGATTTCGTGCTGCGTCATTCGACCGGTCTGCCGGTATCGATTGCCGACGATCCCCTGAGCTGCGTCGTGCTGGGTACCGGCCGCGCGCTCGAAGAGATGAAACGCCTTAAGGATGTGCTGACGACGATGTACTGAGGCCATCCGATGTGGCTGGCCCAGCGCAGTGTTTTCGATTGATGTGACCGGACGATCTTCGCGGTTCGGTCACCAATATCTGGGCATTTACGCGAAGACTGGGTGATCTGGTTTGAACGACCGTGAACGTTCCATTAGCCGCATTGCCGCGCCCATCAGAACCTTTGCACAGCGCTTTGCGTACATAGGTCTGGTTTTTACAGCGGCGATGCTGATGCTTGTCGGCAAGATGGAACCGGCTGCCTTCGATCGTGCGCGGGCGCAGGTGACGGACGCTGTTGCGCCGATCCTTGATGCCGTGTCGCGCCCCCTCGAAGTGATCCATGACATGATCGGCGAAGGCAAGACCCTGCTGGCGCTGCGCGAGGAAAACGCCCGTCTGCGCACAGCCCATAACCGGTTGATGCAATGGCAGTCGGTGGCCCGCAATCTGGAAAATGAAAACAAGGCCCTGAAGGAACTGCTCAAGTTCGAGCAGGCACCGGATACAAACAGTATTTCGGCGCGCGTTATCGGCGATTCCGGCGGCGCCTTTGCCCGTACCATGATTCTCAATGCCGGCTCGAAGGCCGGTGTCCGCACGGCGCAGGCGGTGATTACCGGGGCCGGTCTGGTCGGTCGCGTCCAGGAAGTCGGCCTGCGCTCTTCACGTCTGCTGCTGTTGTCTGATCTCAACTCGCGTATTCCGGTGGTGATCGAAAGTTCCCGCGTCCGTGGCGTGGTCGCCGGTACCAACGGTGAAACCCTGCGACTTGTGCATCTGCCGCCCGATGTGGTGGCAGCCCCCGGCGATCGCATCGTGACGTCCGGTCATGGCGGCGCGCTGCCGCCCGGTTTGCCGATCGGCGTCGTTTCCGCGGTCAATGACAGCATGATCGAGGTTGAGCCGTTTGTTGATCCGGCGCGGCTGGAGGTTGTACAGGTTGTCGATTACGGGCTGGACGGGATCATCGAGTTCAAATCGTCTCGTACAGACAAGGCCAAGTAGAGTGTTGAGATGAAACCATCCTTCTGGCACCGGGTGGATCGATTTGCACGGGATCTGACGCCGTTTGCGCTGACCTTCGTGTTGATGGTGGTCAATGCGATCCCGTTTCACATTCCGGGATTTGCCCAGGTTGTGCCGCTGTTGTCCCTGATCGGCATTTACTTCTGGTCCGTGTACCGGCCTGACCTGATGCCGGCAGCGGCGGTTTTTCTGATCGGCCTTCTGCATGACTTCATTTCCGGTATGCCGCTCGGTGTCAGCGTCCTTGTCTTCCTGATGGTGCAGGGCGTGGCAATTGCCCAGCGGTCGTTTTTCTCCGGGAAGTCCTTTGTCATTGTATGGTTCGGATTTATCATTGTTGCCGCCGGGGCCTTGTCGACGGAATGGCTGTTGCTGTCGATCCTGTCGGGTGAACTGATCCAGCCGCGCTCGGTGTTCTATCAGTTCGGCCTGACCGTTGCCATGTTCCCGGTGCTGGCATGGATGCTGACCCGCTGGCAGCAAGCTTTCCTGCAGGTGGACTGATATGAACAGGGACCCGGATCGCTCGAAGGTTTTCAGTCGCCGCGCCGCCATGCTGGCCGGGGGCAAGGTTCTGCTTTTGACGGCACTGGCCGGCAGGCTGTATTACCTGCAGGTCATTGAAGCCGACCGCTATGCGACCCTGGCCGACGAAAACCGCATCAACCTCAGGCTTCTGGCGCCGCCAAGGGGGCGGATCATCGACCGCTTCGGCAGGCCGCTGGCGGAAAACCAGCAGAACTACCGACTGCAGCTGGTGCCCGAAGACGTCAAGGGCAGCGATATCGATGAAGTGCTGTCGCATGTGCAGAAAATCGTTTCTCTGAATGACGGCGACAAACGCCGGATCATTCGCGAGGTTCGCCGCAACCGAGCCTTCGTGCCGGTGACGCTCAAGGAAAACCTGAGCTGGACCGAAGTCGCCAAGATCGAGATCAATGCACCCGACCTGCCGGGCCTGATGATCGATGTCGGCCGCAGCCGTCGCTATCCGTATGGATCGAAAGTCGCCCACGTTCTGGGTTATGTCGCCGGGGTTTCCGAAAAAGACCAGGATGACGACCCGTTGCTGAGACTGCCGGGTTTCCGTGTCGGCCGTGCCGGGATCGAAAAGGTTCACGATATGGAACTGCGGGGAACCGGCGGCAGTTCCGAAGTCGAGGTCAATGCCTTCGGCCGGATGATCCGGGAATTGTCACGCCGTGAAGGGCAGCCCGGTGCCGAGGTCATGCTGACCCTCGACATGGAACTGCAGGATTACATCGCCAATCGACTTGGCGAGGAAAGCGCTTCGGTGGTCGTCCTTGATGTCAGAAGTGGCGAGGTTCTGGCCATGGTCTCCAACCCGAGCTACGATTCCAACGACTTCAACAGAGGTCTGAGCTCGGACGAATGGCAGTCGCTGGTCAATAACGAGCGTTCGCCACTGATCAACAAGTCGATCGCCGGTACCTATTCACCGGGCTCGACCTTCAAGATGATGGTGCTGCTGGCGGCCCTTGAAAAAGGCGTGATCACACCTGAGCAAAGGATTTTGTGCACCGGTGAATACGAACTTGGCGATGCCAAGTTCCATTGCTGGAAAAAGCATGGCCACGGTTTTGTTGATGCGATGACCGCCATCACCGAGAGCTGTGACATCTATTTCTATGAAATTGCCAAGCGCACCGGGATTGACCGGATTGCCGCCATGGCCCGCAAGTTTGGTCTTGATGAACCCAGCGGCATTGATCTGCCGGGCGAGCAGGGCGGCCTGATGCCGACCAGGGACTGGAAGCGGGCGACCCGCGACGAGCCATGGCACCAGGGCGAAACGGTGATCGCCGGCATCGGTCAGGGGTACGTGCTGACGACACCGTTGCAGTTGGCCCTGATGACGGCCCGGATTGCCAATGGCGGGCGGGCCATCGTGCCGCGCCTGACGCGGGCCATCGGTGGCGTCGCCGAGGAGATTAAAAGTGGCAGCGAAATACCGTCGATGAATATTCTGCCGGGACATCTCGATCTGGTGGTCCGGGCGATGAATCAGGTGGTTAATCATCCTCGCGGCACGGCCCGGCGCTCGGAAACCGGCATTGAAGCCTTTCCGATGGCCGGCAAAACCGGCACGGTGCAGGTGCGCCGCATTTCCAAGCTTGAACGGGATCAGGGGGTTCGCAAAAACGATGATCTGCCGTGGCGGCAGCGTGACCACGCGCTGTTCGTCGCCTTCGCGCCTGTTGAAAATCCGCGGTATGCGATTTCGGTGGTGGTCGAACACGGCGGCGGCGGCTCGTCGACAGCGGCGCCTATT
>JANRAT010000104.1 GCA_030727885.1 Rhodospirillales bacterium
GCAGATCTCCGTACAGCGCGGCTATGACATCACTCAATATGTCCTCAACTGTTTCGGCGGGGCCGGTGGCCAACACGCCTGCATGGTCGCCGACTCGCTCGGCATGAAGACGGTTTTCGTGCATCCGTTTGCCGGCGTGCTGTCAGCCTACGGCATGGGCCTGGCCGATGTCCGGGCATTGCGTGAACGCTCGGTGCAGGAACCGCTGGATAATGAGGCTCTGGCCCGGATCGTCCCGATCTTCGATTCCATGGCCGCCGATGCCATGGACGAGGTGACCTCGCAGGGGATGGAGCAAAAGTATATCTCGACCCACAAGCGTGCGCATTTGCGCTACGACGGCACCGACAGTGCAATCGTCGTTACCATCGGCAATGCCGAAGCGATGGCCAAGGAATTCGAAGACCTGCACCGGCAACGCTTCGGCTTTGTTCCCGAAGGCCGCAAGCTGGTCATCGAGGCGCTTGCCGTCGAAGTCGTCGGCGCCACCGACAGCATCACCGACCCGGAACTGGACATCATGCCCGATGCCGCACCGATGCGGCCGCGCGATATCGTGCGGATGTATTCCGGCGGACAGCATCACGACACGCCGATCTATGCCCGCGAGGCCTTTCTGCCCGGCGATACCATCGAAGGGCCGGCGGTGATCGCCGAAGCCACGGCAACGACCATCGTCGAGCCGGGCTGGCAGGCGTACATGAATACCAACGGGCATCTGATTCTGAAACGCGTCAAGGCGCGGCCGCAGACGTTCGCCATCGGCACCGAAGCCGACCCTGTGATGCTGGAGATCTTCAACAACCTGTTCATGTCGATCGCCGAACAGATGGGGGCGACGCTCGCCAACACCGCCTATTCGGTCAACATCAAGGAACGGCTCGACTTCAGCTGTGCGATCTTCGACATTGTCGGCAACCTGGTCGCCAATGCACCGCATATGCCGATCCATCTGGGTTCGATGGGCGAAAGCATCAAGACCGTGATCCGCGAAAATGCGGGGACCATCAAACCGGGCAACGTCTATGCCCTGAATGCGCCCTACAACGGGGGCACGCACCTGCCCGACGTCACCGTCATCACCCCGGTGTTCGACGATGCCGGCAAGGACATCCTGTTCTATGTCGGCTCGCGCGGTCACCAGGCCGATATCGGCGGTCGTACGCCCGGCTCGGCGCCGCCCGATTCCACACATATCGATGAAGAAGGCGTGCTGATCGACAACTTCCTTTTGGTCGATCAGGGCCGTCTGCGTGAAAAGGAAACCTATGATCTGCTGAAATCAGGCAAGTATCCGTGCCGCAACCCGTCGCAGAACATGGCCGATCTTACGGCGCAGATAGCCGCCAACGAAACCGGTGTCCGTGAACTGCGCAAGATGATC
>JANRAT010000105.1 GCA_030727885.1 Rhodospirillales bacterium
GGTCTGGTCCAGCAGCAGGGCCGGTCCGGGATAGCCGGCGATCAGCTTGACGTCGCTATCACTCGCCTGGGCTCCATTGGCCGAAGCTGCTGATGGATTATCCATTTAGTCGCTCGTTCAAAATTCTCTCCCGTCGGAATAGTGGAGTATACTAGAAGATGCTTCCCGCAGGTTCCAGCACGGGATTGCACGCCGGCGCACTTTCGGCCTTGCCACCTGCAAAACCGGATCGTTTACTGTCATCATCATGATTCATAACGAAAATCTACCTGTTAACGGCACCATAAGGCGGCAACCTGAACAGTTGCTGGCAGCTGGCGTATGGATATTCGATCTCGACAATACCCTTTATCCGGCTTCATCGAAGCTTTTTGATCAGGTCGACTGGAACATGACCCGCTATGTGGGCGAACTTCTGGGTCTGGAACAGACCGAGGCGCGAACCCTGCAAAAGCAGTATTTCCGCGAATTCGGGACCACCATGCGCGGCCTGATGACGCGTCATAACGTCGATCCGGAAGCTTTTCTCGCCTACGTTCACAAAATCGATCTGACGCCGATTTCGGCGGATCCCATCCTCAACGGTGCGCTCGACAAACTGCCCGGTCGCAAGGTGATCTTTACCAACGGCACAACCGCGCATGCCGAAAACATCACCCGCCACCTCGGTATAGATCATCATTTCGAGGGATGCTTTGATATCATCGACTCCGGCTATGTCCCGAAACCGGCACTGGATCCCTATCACGCCGTTTGCCAGCGTTTCGAGATCGACCCTGCAGACGCGGTGATGGTCGAGGATATGGCCAGAAATCTGGCTCCGGCAGCGGCACTCGGCATGACCACAGTGTGGCTCGATACCGGCGTTGACTGGTCACGCGCCGGCTCCGAGCACGATCACGTACACCACCGAGCCGATGATCTTGCAGCGTGGCTGGATGGCGTGGTCAATCATCCCTGATGCCCCCGGTGGAGCCACCCGTTGACACCCAAGCCCAGTCGGGTCAAATTCCGGGCGCACTGATGCCATCTCATTATGACAGACACGACTGAGGAAGATTATGGATAACAGCCAGCTTGAAACCGTTATTGATGCCGCCTGGGAAAACCGCGACACCGTCTCGCTGACCACCAAGGGCGAAATTCGCGACGCCGTGACCACCGCACTCGATTTGCTCGACAAGGGCGAACGCCGGGTCGCTGAAAAGATTGATGGCAAGTGGCAGGTCAATCAGTGGCTCAAGAAAGCCGTGCTGCTGTCGTTCCGCCTCAATGACATGACGCCGATTCCGGGCGGTCCAGGGGGGGCGCACTGGTGGGACAAGGTGCCGTCGAAGTTCGAGCACATGGGCGAGAACGCCTTCCGCGCCGCCGGCTTCCGTGCCGTGCCGGGTGCGATTGTGCGGCATTCCGCATTCATTGACAAAAACGTCGTGCTGATGCCGAGCTTCGTCAACCTCGGCGCCTATGTCGGCGAAGGCACCATGGTCGATACCTGGGCCACCGTCGGATCGTGCGCACAGGTCGGCAAGGGCGTGCACCTGTCGGGTGGCGTCGGACTGGGCGGCGTGCTTGAGCCGTTGCAGGCCGGCCCCGTAATCATCGAGGACAATTGCTTCATCGGTGCCCGTTCGGAAGTCGTCGAAGGCGTCATCGTCGAAGAAGGCTCGGTCCTCTCGATGGGCGTTTTCATCACCTCGACCACCAAGATCATCGACCGCAACACCGGTGAAATCTTCATCGGCCATGTACCGCCGTTCTCGGTCGTCGTACCAGGCGCCATGCCCGGCAAGCCGCTGCCGGATGGCTCGCCGGGGCCGTCGCTGGCCTGTGCCGTGATCGTCAAACGTGTCGATGCGCAAACCCGTTCCAAGACATCGATCAATGAACTCCTCAGAACGTGATCCGCTTGCCGTTTCCGAAACGCTGATCCGCCACCCCAGCGTCACCCCGGCAGATGCCGGGGCGCTGGATGTGCTGATCCACTATCTGCGGCCGCTCGGCTTCGACTGCCACGATCTGACCTTTGAAGATCCGGCCGGCGAGCCGACCCGCAATCTGTATGCGCGGTTCGGTACCGAAGGCCCGAATTTCTGCTGGGCCGGGCATACCGACGTGGTGCCGCCTGGCGATCTCGCCGACTGGGCATCCGACCCCTATCAGCCGGAAGTCCGCGATGGCCGTCTGTATGGCCGGGGCGCTGCCGACATGAAGTGTGCGGTGGCCTGCATGATGACGGCGACGGCTGAGTTTTTGTCTGCGGCCGGTGAAGATTTCAAAGGCTCGATCAGCTTTCTGATCACCGGGGACGAAGAAGGCGACGCCACCAACGGCACCAAAAAGGTGCTCGACTGGCTGATCGATCGCGGCGAAACAATCGATGCCTGCGTCGTCGGAGAGCCGACCAACCCCGACACCCTTTCCGACATGGTCAAGATCGGGCGGCGCGGCTCAATGAACGTGTGGCTGGACGTTGAAGGCATTCAGGGGCATTCGGCATATCCGCACCTGGCCGACAATCCGATCCACAAAATGCTGACCCTGCTGAATTCACTGACGGCCGTGCCGCTGGATGAAGGCTCGGACCATTTTCAGCCGAGCACCCTGCAGGTGACGACGGTTGATGTCGACAACGCCGCAACCAACGTCATCCCGGCACGGGCCACAGCCCGCGTCAACATTCGCTTCAATGATCTGCATTCCTCCGACAGCGTAATCACGCTGCTGAAAGGCCGGCTTGATCAGGCCGGCGGCGGTTATGAAATGCGCTATAAAGTCTCCGGCGAAAGTTTTCTGACGCCGCCCGGCGCACTCAGCAAAACGGTGGTTACAGCGATCGAGGATGTCACCGGCAAGAAGCCCGAGCTGAGCACCACCGGCGGCACCTCTGATGCTCGCTTCATCAAGGATCACTGCCCGGTCGTCGAATACGGCCTGATCAACCAGACCGCACACAAGGTCAACGAAAACGCGCGCGTTGACGATATCCGCGCGCTGTCCAAAATCTATACGCGCATTCTCGAAGATTATTTCGGGTCCTCCCGCTGATGCCGTCATGGGCCGATATCCGCATCCTGCTTGGTGGTGCGGTTCGATTGGCGAAATTCGATGTTCACGGACTGGACGTTTTCGGCCGCACGGCGAAAGATGCCGGCGTGTCGTTTTATGCCGCCGTGGTTGTCGCGCCGATGTATCTGTTGTGGGCCAATCTGCACGGCTTGGGGCTGCCGGAGAATTTCTCGGTCCTGCACACGGCACTGTTTGAAACGCTGAGCTATGCCATCGGCTGGATGATCTTTCCTCTTTGCATGTGGTATTTCGCCGGCGTGCTTGATTGCCGGAAGCGGTTCTTTCACTTCATTACGGCCTACAACTGGGTCTCGGTGATCCAGAACGCCATGTTCATGGGGATGGATCTGTTGTTCTGGCTGACCAGCGCTTCGGATGGCGCCAGAGGCTTTTTTGGCATGGTGCTGCTGGTTTACGTGCTGATTTACAGCACCTTCGTTGCCCGCACGGCACTGGCCCTGCCGCTCGGTCAGGCCATCGCCGTAGTTGTTCTGGATACGATGACGGCGATGCTGTGGCGGTTTTTCTCGGATGGCCTGAGCGCTGCCGGTTAGTCGAAAATCACGCGTCCTGCCTTAGATATCGATGCCGCCGCCGAACATGTCATAAAGCGGCTTCATCATCTCGTGCCAGTCGAAGGTGACATAGAGCGTACCCAGGCCGATCAGCCCCATCAGGATCGGTGAGGAGAGCACTCCACCCATGCACAACATCAGGCCGATAAAGGCCCATGTCCCCTGGCCCCTGAGCAGGGCAATCAGCGAAAACATCAGCCCAAGCGGCGTAAACAGGATGGCCGGGCCGAAGATGCCGAGAATGCCGAAGCCGGCAGCAAGATAACCGGCAATCGGCGTTTTCGCTTGCGGCGGCGGTCCGGCGTTGCCGTTTTGCGCGCCCTGACCGGACAGACTGAGCGGAATTTTATCCATGATGCATCCTAGCACAGCTGGGGCCGGCGGAAACCCCGCAGCACCGGTTATTCATCATAGCGCACCCGCGTCAGGTACAGGCCTTCTGGCGGGGCGGTCGGGCCGCCCGCAGCACGGTCGCACTTGGCGAGGGCCGCTGCGACGTCGCGGGGACGCCATTTGCCGGAACCAACCAGCTGCAGGGTGCCGGTGAAGTTTCGCACCTGATGATACAGAAACGAGCGGGCTTCGCAGACGATATGGATTTCCTCTCCGGCGCGGGAAACATCCAGGCGGTCGAGGGTTTTCACCGGTGATTTTGCCTGACAGTCCGCAGCCCTGAAGGTCGAGAAATCATGATTGCCGAGCAGGCTTTGCGCCGCTTCATGCATCAAGCCCGCATCCAGCGGCGCTGCCACCCACCATACCCGGCCGAAATCAACGGCCGGCGGCGAGCGGCGATTGAGGATGCGATACAGATACGCACGCCCCGTCGCCGAAAAGCGTGCATGGAAATCATCGTCAACGACCATTGCATGAAGAATACTGACCGGATGCGGCCTCATGTGGTAATTCAGCGCATCCCGAACCGTTTCGGCGGGATAATCCTTGTCAAAATCAACGTGGGCAACCTGCGCCAGGGCATGGACCCCAGAATCCGTGCGCCCTGCCCCCTGAACAAGGGTTTCGGTGCCGCACAGCCCGAATGCAGCTTGTTCCAGGACCATTTGCACAGTAAGTCCCTCACCCTGACGCTGCCAGCCTAGGAAAGGCCCGCCATCATATTCGACTGTCAGTTTATATCGTGGCATAAATGCCGGTCCTCTGAATAATCCATAAATTGGTCTTATGGACTCCATATTGCTGCAATTTGGTGCGATGGTTATTCTGAAATGTCATTGAATTGTCAAACACCTGAGGTTTCGAATGAGAGGTGACGCCCCCGAGTCCATACTGATACAAAACGACCGGGATTCCCTGCATGTCCTGCCGCTTGAGATTCTGCCGCTGCAAACACCGGGACTGAAACGCGCCCGGATGATCAAGAATGCCGGCCTGACCAGCGTCATCGAACTGTTTCAGGATGCCAGTGCGGGCAGCGGACAGCTGGATGTGCGCGATCTGCCCAACGAATTCGACTGGGCGGATGCCAACAATCATCCCGATATGATCATCCTGCGCAAGGCGGCTGCATTGCCGAGTTATGACGTTTTTTCGCTCCGCGTCGCCTTGCGTCAGTTAGGCATCAGCATCAGCGAAAACGAGGCACTTAAGCTGTCGCCCGATATGAACAAGGAATTGACGACCTATATGACCGATTTTACGCGTCCCCTGATCATGCAGATCTATGGCAAGGACGACAGCGTCAAAATCGAAACCTTTGAGGATGTCGTCGGTCTGTTTCGTGATCCTGATGTCAAAATGGCGCTGGAAAAACTCAAGATGATGGCCGAGAAACTCGGTATCAAACCGGATGAGGTCCCGGCGTTCATCGAGGATTACGGCGATATTTTCCTGTCGCTTTCCTACTATCGGAAGTGTCTGGATTCGATTTCACCGATCATCACCGATTTTCTTGATAGCCTGCCGGAGCTCCGCACCAATTACAGCCTGAAGCACGATCAGAGCCTGCAGAAAACCGTCAACATGATGGAAAACAAGATCGGCAAGCTGACCGGGCAGATCAGAAAAAGGTTCGACAGTTTCGAGGCCGGTACCAAGGATATGTGGGACGACATTACCGAAGAAAAATTCCGCAAACTGCAGGGGACCATCAAAAGTCATCATGTTACGCTGGGCGGTACGTTGTGCTCACTCAGTGTCAAAATGGACTCCTGGCACCAGCTGTTCCCGAAACGCTCCGTGGGCAGTCCGCATAAACGCGCCGAGTTCATCATGACACACATGCGTCAGGGCATGGACAAGATCAAAAACCCGGACGAAAGCAAGCCCACGGTGCTAACGCCGTAAAAAGCGGCTTAGCCTTTCGGGCTGGCAATCACACTGCCGGGCGGCACGGCAAAACCGCGCAGGAATGCTTCTGCCTCCATCATCCCCTTGCCGGGTCTTTGCAGCCGGATCGGGCGAAGGCCGCCCGCCCCGCAGGCAATGGTCAAATGTTCATCGACAATCTTGCCCGGCGCATCTGCCACCGCATCAATGACCGCCGCCTCGGCAACCTTGATTCTCTCACCGCCGACCTCAAACCAGGTGCCCGGCCACGGGTTGAGGGCCCTGATTTCCCGTTCCAGCAATGCAGCAGGCTTTGTAAAGTCGAGACGGCTTTCACTGCGGTCCAGCTTGTGTGCATAGGTGATACCGTCTGCGGCCTGCGGCTGTGGCGCCAGCTGACCGGCAGCAAATTTCTGCAGCGTTTCGCGGAGCAGTTCGGCACCCATCGCCGAAAGTCGGTCATGCAGCGAACTGGCGGTCTCATGCGCACTGATCGGCGTGCGCTGTTCGGCAAGCACACCACCGGTATCCAGCCCTTCATCCATCTTCATGATGCCGACCCCGGTTTCAGTGTCCCCGGCGATGATCGCGCGCTGGATCGGTGCCGCACCGCGCCATCGCGGCAGCAGTGATGCATGCACGTTGAGGCACCCGAGCCTGGGCGCATCCAGAATCGGTTTCGGCAGGATCAAACCATAAGCAACTACCACGGCGGCATCGAGACCGAGCGCTGCGAAGGCCGCCTGCTCCTCTGCATCGCGCAGCGATTTCGGCGTCCGCACGTCGATGCCGAGATCACGCGCCGCTGCATGCACCGGACAGGCCTGTTCGTGCTGACCGCGCCCGGCCGGTTTCGGCGGCTGCGCATAGACACGAACAACATCATGGCCGGCGTCCAGCAAAACATGCAGCGTTGCCAGAGAAAATTCAGGGCTGCCCATGAAGGCCAGCTTGAGGGGATGGTCAATTCTCACGCGCGGGTCACGCGTTTGTATGGGCGAGCTTTTTCGCCTTTTGCAGTTTGCGCAGGATCATGTTGCGCTTCAGTGCCGAAACATGATCGACGAACAGCACGCCATCCAGGTGATCGATCTCGTGCTGGATACAGGTCGCCAGCAGATCTTCTGCAACAATCTCACGGATTTCGTTATCACGGTCCAGATAGCGTACCCGGACGCGTTCCGGCCTGACCACGTCGGCAAAATGTTCGGGCAGGGTGCCGAAGCGCCCCATGTGCGCCTGTGCGATCAATGCGTAATAGGCGGGCACCGTGGGGCCATAAGGCTGTTCGTATTGCGGATGTCCGGTAGAGGACTGCATCAGCATCGCCTGATCGCGGGTGAGACCGCTGCGCAGGCTATCCGCC
>JANRAT010000106.1 GCA_030727885.1 Rhodospirillales bacterium
CGACGCTGACGCCCTGCGCCGCCATGGTCCGGGTGATCTCGTGCAGAATGCCGGGATGATCCGGGCCGACCAGATCGAGATTGAGCAGGTTGCCGGCATGCGCACCGATCACCGGCTCGGCCCCGGCATCGCGCAGCATCAGCTGGAAATCATCACTCTCAAGCGCCACCACGGCGTTGCTGAGCCCGAGCATCCCGGAATCCGGCACCGAGATGCGGGCCACGCCGGCGAAGCTTTCGGCGAGATGCGCCATCCGGCTTTCCAGCCAGTTGCCGCCGTTCTGGGTCACGATATTGGTCAGCTGCTCGACCACGCCGGTACGGTCGCGGGCGATGAAGGTCAGGATCAGTGTGTTTGCCATGATCGGATGCTCCCGTTGGCTAGGACAGATCTTCGAGCAATCGCTCGGCGCTGGTTTCACCGAAGCCTGCACTCTCGAAATGCAGGGTTTTGACGACGCCGTCCTCGACCAGCGCCGAGAACCGCTTGCAGCGCGGCCCGTAGCACTTGTCGTTGAGGTCGACCTCAAGACCGGCGGCGCGGGTGAAGTTGAGCGCGCCATCACCGATCATCAACACCGCATCGCCGACGTTCTGGCTTTTGCCCCAGGCATCCATGACCCACGGATCATTGACCGAAAGGCAGATGATGCTGTCGACGCCCCTGGCTTTGAGGGCGGCGGCTTTGTTCACGAAGCCCGGCAGATGCTGTGTCGAGCAGGTCTTGGTGAAGGCGCCGGGCAGGCCGAACAGCGCCACCGTCTTGCCCTTGAAAAGGCTTTCGGTCGAGGTCACGCCGGGGCCGTCGTCGGTCATGATGCCGACGTTGACCATGGGTATGCTGTCGCCGGTCTGAATGGTCATGGGTTCCTCCAAAGCTGGGTTTTATCGTTGGCCGAAACGATGAGCGATTAGAGACCGGAAATCAATGGGGCAGTGGTTGCCTTGACGCAGAGCTAGCGATGGCTGGTCTTTGAGCGTATGGCATCAACCACGGTGCCAAGCGCAACGCCGCCGACAATCAGCAAAGCCGCCAGCACCAGCGACAGCGACACCGACTCGCCCAGCAACAGGGACGCACACGCCATGCCGACCAGCGGCGTCATCAGCACACCCAGCGAAGTGGTGATCGCCGGCAGTGCGCGGTTGACCATCGACATCGCCCAATAGGCCAGCACCGTGCCGACCAGTCCGCCTTGTATCATCAGCGCGATCAGCTTGCCGGACCAGTGAATGTCGGGCACGCCGTTGACGATCAGCGCTGCCGTGGTCAGCACAATGGCCGCCACCAGCACCTGCCAGAACAACAGCTGGAACGGCGACGCGATCCATTTGTGAGAGCGCAGCAAGATGATGTTCGTCGCCCAGCAAATG
>JANRAT010000107.1 GCA_030727885.1 Rhodospirillales bacterium
TCGCGATTCTACCCGATTAAAACTTGGGGCGGGGCTATTTTTAGAGGTGCCCATTATCAATATATAAGGATGTTTTCCCCGAGTTTCATGGGGTGATCAGGGATTATTTTCCCGGATCGGCCCCCAGGCCTCAGGGCGTGGTCAGCAGGCGCGTCGATGCCGTCTCGATCGTCTCTTCCAGCTGCTTCATGAATTCCTTGCGTGGCAGCCCGGGCTGGATCGGGTCGAGCACTTCCAGCGTGATCACGCCGGGTTTGACGCCGAATTTGCGCCGCCCCCAGTAGACCCCCGAATTCAGCGCAATCGGCAACACCGGCACGCCTTCGGGCAATTGCTGATAGATCGCCATGACGCCCGGATGATAGCGCTGTTCCTCGCCGGGCGCGGTGCGCGTCCCTTGCGGGAAAATGATCACCTGGCGACCCTTCGACAGCCGGTCAACGCATTCATCGACCATGTCGCGGAGCGCTTTCGCGCCGGCCTCGCGGTCGACGGGAATATGTTCGCTTTTCTGCGCCGACCAGCCCCAGAACGGGATTTTCATCAGCTCCTTCTTGAGCACGTACTGCGGATCATCCAGAATCACATACATAATGAAAGTGTCCCAGATCGACTGATGCTTGGACGCGACCAGCAACGGTCCCGGTGGGATTTTTTCCAGACCGACAAAGCGTACGTCGATCCCGCCACTGACCCGCATCAGCCAAACGGCAATCTTGCCCCATGCACGGAACATCCGCTGCATGACCATGCGCGGGTACGGAATAAACGTCCATGAAAACAGGATCAGGATGATGATCCATGCAAAAATCACGATATTAAACAACAGCGAGCGCAGCCAATTGATCATTCGCTCGTTCCTTTGTTCACCGGCGCACTGCCCAGCTCCAATGCATTGATCTTGTGGCGCAGCCAGGCCACCAGATATTTGTTATATTCAGTCGCCGTCAGGGCCATCGTGCCCGGCCATGCCCACCAGAATTCCTGTTTGACGTGTTCGGGGAAAACCGGGTGCGGCTCGATGCGGATATTCGGCATGGCGTCCTGAAATTCCAGCAGACTGCGCGGCATATGATAGGCCGCCGTCACCAGCCTGAGTGAGGTAAAGCCCTGCTGGTGCATCCAGATCTTGGTTTCCAGCGCATTTTCAATGGTGTCGATGGCATTGCCGATACTGACCCTGTTTTCGACCTGTTCAGGGTTTTGCTTCAGCAGGGCCATCAGCTGCGTGACATCGACGCCGCGGTAGACGCCGGAAATGAAAAGCCGCTTGGCGCGTCCGGCCAGCAGCAGATCAAGCCCGGTGCGGAGCCGTCCGCTGCCGCCGGTCAGCACGACGATGGCATCGGTGTCGGTGGTCGATTCAGCGC
>JANRAT010000108.1 GCA_030727885.1 Rhodospirillales bacterium
AAGTATTAATTGGCCCTGACGCAAAAGGCTTGTCGGCAACCACGGTCTCGCGCCTGAAGCATATATGGGGGCAAGAATACCAAAGCTGGTGTGATGAACCTCTGGACAAAGACCGCTGGGTCTACATATGGGCGGATGGTGTCTATAGCGGCCTGAGAGGTGAGCAGATGAAGCTGTGCGCCTTGGTCATCATTGGTGTGAATGAGTTTGGAGAGAAGCATTTTTTGGCCATTGAAGACGGCATGCGGGGATCGACGCAAAGCTGGCGCGAGGTTTTGTTAAGATTGAAGTCACGCGGCATGAACGGGCCACAGCTGGCTATTGGTGATGGAGCCATGGGGTTCTGGGCGGCGCTGGAAGAGGTCTATCCAGAGACACGTCAGCAACGTTGTTGGATACACAAAACGATGAATGTACTGAACTGCCTGCCTAAATCCGCCCAGGCGAAGGCCAAGGATTCTCTGCACGACATCTGGAAGGCCGAGACAAAAGAGGATGCCGAAAAGGCCTTCAACCTGTTCGTCAAAATGTATGAGCCAAAATACCCGAAGGCTGCCACCTGTCTGCAAAAAAACCGTGACGAGATGATGGCTTTTTACGCCTTCCCGGCGCAGCACTGGCAGAGCATTCGCACCAGCAATCCCATTGAATCGACCTTTGGGACCATCCGTCACCGCACCAGGCGTTCAAAAGGGTGCCTGTCGCGTGATGGCTTGTTGCACATGATGTTCAAGCTCGGGCAATGTGCAGAAAAGAAATGGCGACGATTACGCGGCTTCGACTACTTGACCAAGGTGATAACCGGAGTAAAGTTCAATGACGGTGTTGAGGTAACTGACGTCGATCTGGTCGCCGCTTGATTCAGAAGCCAAAACAACACTTTTGGCTATAACTCGAAATAGTTACCAGCACCTGTCATGTAATGTTTTGTAACGTATCAACGTTCCCGGAAAGCTTCGTGGCGTAGCTTCAGGACCGGCTTCACCAAATAATCCATAACGGACTTCTTCCCGGTATGGATATCCACCGTCGCCTGCATACCCGGCGTGATCGGGAGATCCCCCTCATTATAGCCGAGATAGTTTTTGTCCGTCTGAACAACGACCCGGAAATAGGGGGCGCCATCCTCGTCCGTGCTGCTGTCAGGGGCAACCCGGATCACTTCGCCTTTCAGGCCGCCGTATCTGGCAAAATCATAGGTGGAAATTTTAACCGTCGCGGCCTGTCCGACGGTGACATAGCCACGGTCGATCGGGTTCAGTTTCGCTTCGACGACGAGCTGATCGCCGGTTGGAACGATTTCCATGATCGGCTCGCCCGGTTTGACGACGTTGCCGACGGCGTTATAGCGCATGTTCTTAAC
>JANRAT010000109.1:0-4963 GCA_030727885.1 Rhodospirillales bacterium
GCGATTCTACCCGATTAAAACTTGGGGCGGGGCTATTTTTAGAGGTGCCCTTATTAATATTATCGGAGAATAGGTCGTGTCAGCGTCTGATCAGAAGCCGAGAAATACCCATAGCGCGGCAATCGCCAGCTTCTGGATTAAAGCTGGCTGTGGAGCATTGCCAAAAGAGGAATGAGTCGGAATGCCGACAAATACAGTCCGCAGATATCTTGCAGATGTCTTAAAGAACAAAAATCCCCAAGAGCATCCATACGAATAGTGCAAGACCGATAGCAACCAGGCCGCCACCAATTAACATTTTCGACAATGCTTTAATCGACACCGTATCGTGCTGGCTCATGAGATGCTCCCCCAACTCGTTTTTAAAGTGGATATATTTTTAGCTGAAGATGATGGCGGAACAAACATAATTTCACAATTATTTTAGCCGACTGCTGCCTTGCCATAATAGGCGCATGTTATCACGACATC
The DNA here is from genome assembly GCA_030727885.1 of Rhodospirillales bacterium. GTDB lineage: Bacteria > Pseudomonadota > Alphaproteobacteria > Rhodospirillales > Casp-alpha2 > UBA4479. The sequence continues at coordinate 472 of JANRAT010000109.1, forward strand.
CCCTTTCACGTTCCCGGACGCTCGGCGCTTGCACGACAGACGTTGAAATTTGCGCACTACGAGCAGCACACGTCAGCTTCACGTCTTAGTGAGGCGGTGTGATTTCTCTCCATTGGAAAACCGTGGCATATCGGTTTTGCGCTCAGCTTTGGGCGGCGTCCTATAACCAATGTTCAGGAGAAAAACTTCATGAAACGTTCTTTCACGTCAGCGGCGATTGTTGCCGGTGCCCTTGCCATCGCCGGAACGGCGGCTCTTTCAATACAGGCACAAGCCGCTGAAAACGAAAAATGCTTCGGCGTCGCCAAAGCCGGCGCGAACGATTGCGCCGCCGGTCCGGGCACGACCTGCGCCGGTACGTCGAAGATCGATTTTCAGGGCAACGCCTGGAAGCTGGTCCCCAAGGGCACCTGCGAAACCATGATGCTGCCGGGCGACCGCAAGGGTTCGCTGGCGGCGCTGAAACGCGACATCCCGAGCTAAGCGGAACCGTTTGGATAATGAAGGGCGGAGGGGGCTGATGGTGACATCCGGGATCAAAGCGGATACGGCCGGTGCCGGGTTCAAACCCCGGCATGGTGCCGAGATCTTTGCAGATTTGCCGGATGTCGGATTTTTCGAAGTCCATGCCGAAAACTACATGGGTGCCGGTGGCCCCCCTCATGCTCAACTGGAACGTCTGGCCGCCGATTATCCGATGTCCGTGCATGGTGTCGGTTTGTCGATTGGTGGTGCCGGTGATCTGGATACCGCGCATCTGGTCCGATTAAAGCGGGTACTCGATCGCTATCAGCCGGCGTTGTTTTCCGAGCATCTTGCGTGGTCGACACATCAGGCCGGTTACTTCAATGATCTGCTGGCGCTGCCCTACACCACCGAGACGCTGAACATCGTCGCCGCACATATCGATCAGGTGCAGTCGTTTGTCGGGCGGCGCATGGCGCTGGAAAACCCGGCCACCTATATCCGCTTTTCGGAAAGCACCTGGGACGAGGTTGATTTTTTGGCCGAGCTGCAGCGCCGCACTGGCTGTGCTCTGTTGCTCGATGTCAACAACGTCTATGTCTCGGCAGTCAATCACGGCCGCGATGCCGCCGATTACATCGCCCGCTTTCCGATGCAGCATGTCGAAGAAATTCATCTGGCTGGCCATGCCGAGACGCAAGACGACGATGGCAAGCGGTTGCTGATCGATGCCCATGACAGCGCTGTCTCGTATCCGGTGCTGGCCCTTTACCAGAGGATTATCGCCCGGTGCGGGCACATCCCGACGCTGATCGAATGGGATAACGATGTTCCGGCGTGGTCGGTGCTGCGGGGGGAAATAGAAAAAATAACGGCGGCGCTTCGCGCCAACACGGATGCGGAGTGCTTCAGCGATGTGGCATGACACACAGCACGCCTTTGCCGTTGCCCTGAATGATCCGGCACTGTCTGTGCCGGATGTGATGAGTACCCACGGCGCCCGCCTTGATGTTTATCGCAACAATATTCCGGTTGGTCTCGGCGATGTGCTGGCCGACATCTTCCCGGTTGTACGAAGACTGGTCGGTGCAGACTTCTTTGCCGGCATGGCGCAGGTCTATGCAAAAAAATGCCGACCGGCTTCGCCGGTGCTTGCGGAATATGGACAGACGTTCGGGGATTTCATCGATGCGTTCGCACCGTCCCGAGGGGTGCCATATCTGGCCGACGTCGCCAGACTGGAACGGGCCTGGCTTGATGCCTACCACGCCGAAGATCAGGCACCTTTATCGATCGCCGCGTTAACTGAAATCGCCAGGACCGATCTTGATGATCTTGTCGTAATCCTGCATCCGTCGGCCTGGCTGCTGAATTTCTCGGGACCGGCCGTTTCGATCTGGCAGACCTTTTCAATGCCGGGGCCGTCATCGCCCTTGGGCGAAATCAACCGGATCAGGGGGAACGCCGTCGATGCGTATAATAAAGAGTATCAGGGGGCTGCATGACCGGGTCTTCACCGGGCTGGAAACCGTCGCCGGCTCGTGGTTCATGGGCCTTGCGGCACGGCTGGTGTTCTCGTCGGTGTTGCTGACCTTCTTCATCAATTCGGCGATGACCAAGCTCGGCATGGGGTTCCCGGACATGCTGATCCCGGCCATCGGCGCCTATGCGCAGATCGTGCCGCCGGTTGCCGAAGCCGCCGGCTATGACGTCAGTGCGATAGCGCTGTTTCCGTGGAAGCTGATGGTGCTGGCCGGTACCTACGCCGAATTGCTGTTGCCGCTCATGTTGCTGGTCGGCCTGTTCACGCGCTTTACGGCGCTCAGCCTGATCGGCTTCATCGTTGTCATGAGTTTCGTTGATGTGCAGTTTCACGGATTGGATGCGAAAAGCATCGGCATGGTGTTCGATCGGGTGCAGGATGCGATCATTGCCGATCAGCGCCTGCTGTGGATTTTCCCGCTGCTCTATCTGACCCTGAAGGGTGCCGGACCGGTCTCTGTTGATGGGTTGCTTGCTGCCCGCGCGCGTTAAAGGCCCGCCGCGGAGCGCGTTATTTACCCAGCGCGATCAGGATCACCGAAGCGACCACGATCAGCACGGCACAAACGATCTTCAGGTTCAGGTGTTCGCGCTTGAAGATGATGACGCTGAGCAGCATCGAGAACACCGGAGACGCGGCAATAATCGGCACCACGGTGACGATGGAGCCGTGCAGCAGGGCGATGTTGACCGACAGTGCGGCTGTGCCGAAGAAGGCACCGGCGAGCATGAACCAATAGGGGCCACGCTGGTTGAGCGCGATCTTCGGGCGACCGCCGCCCTTGGCGATATGCAGGGTGGTGGTCAGCAGGAAGGACACCGAAAAACCGATCAGTCCGACAAAATATGCATCTGGAATATAATTCATCCCGATCTTGACGAAACCGTTGGAGCAGGCGCGGATCACCGCGGCGCCGACCGGCAGGCCGAGCGCCCACAATGGCCAAGTGGTCGGTATCTTTTTGTTGCGCCGTGACAGGATCAGCACCGACGTAATAATGCCGAGGGTGCCGAGCGCAATCTGCCACGTCAGCAGCTCGCCCAGGATCAGAATGCCGAAGGCACTGCCGAACAGCGGCCCGGTGGCATTCAGCGTCGAGGTCAGGGTCGGGCCGATATGACGGATTGCGGCAACCGAAAGATTTGCTGAAACGGCCGGACGGACAAAACCGATGGCGACGAAAATCAGCGCTGCTGGTTGCAGGAAGTATTCCGGATGCAAAAGAAACGGCGACGCCAGCCAGTACATTGTGGTGCTGGAGCCGATCGTCAGCATGGTGCCGGTGCGTGGATCCACTTGCTGCAGGCCGATGTTCTGTAGCTGTCCGCCCAATGCGAACAGAAAGGCTGCGATAAGCGCCATTCCATAGGGTGGAATTTCTGCGATCACGTGGAACCCCTGATGATTGACCCTGCCCGAAAAAGCGAAGGCTGAATGACGTTGCTTGGCGATTTTGCGCAGATCGGGCATGCTCCGTAAAGTCGTCGTGCGGGCGGCGTGCCACGTGGCAGCGGATCACAGAGAAGGAACACATCATGTCACAGCAGCGGTATGCATTGATTGTCGGCGCCGGTTCGGGGCTCAGCGCGGCACTGGCCCGCAAGGCCCGCGCGGAAGGGCTGACCCCGCTTCTGGCGGCCCGCAATACCGACAAGCTGGCGGGCCTGCTGGCCGAGGTCGCCGGTCACGCCAAAGCCTGTGACGCCGCCGACCCGGCGTCGGTTGCCGCCCTGTTCAAATGGGTCACGGCCGAGTTCGGCGTGCCGGAGCTGGTCATCTTTAATGCCTCGGCCCGGGTCCGCGGCCCGGTCGCCGAAATCGATCCGGAAGCGGTTAGCAACGCCGTCACCATTTCCGCGTTCGGCGGTTTTCTGGTTGGTCAGGCAGCGACGCAGATCATGCTGCCCCGGGGTTCCGGGACCATCCTGTTCACGGGGGCTTCGGCCAGCGTCAAGGGCTACGTCAACTCGTCGGCCTTTGCGATGGGCAAGTTTGCGCTGCGCGGTCTGGCCCAGAGCATGGCCCGCGAGCTGGCCCCGAAGGGCCTGCATGTCGGCCATTTCGTGATTGATGGCGGGATCGGTGAAAGTGCCGATCCGTCAGCCCCCGACAAGCTGCATCCCGATCATATCGCGGCGTCGTATTTTCACATGCACAACCAGCCACGCTCGGCGTGGACCTGGGAAATGGAACTCAGGCCGTTCGTCGAGAAGTTCTGACCCGCTCAGTCTTCGGGGTTGAGCGCACTGATCAGCGAAGCGACCTCGTCGGCGGTATCCAGCGCAAACACCCGCTGCTTGACTTCGGCAACCCCGGCGGCACCCAGCACACCGCCTGCCAGGGTGTCGAACTTGGCGATCACGGCTTCGGCTGACAGCGGGTTTTCCGGCGAGCCTTTGCGATGCGTCACGGTTTCCGTGAAACTGCGGCCATCAAGGGTCTCGACGGTGACTTTCGCCATGTGCCTGAACGCCGGCCCCTTGG
>JANRAT010000109.1:4973-7196 GCA_030727885.1 Rhodospirillales bacterium
GGCTTCAATCTCGGCATCGACGTCGGCGCTGATGCGGCTGATCAAATCGAGGGCCTTGGGATCGCGGATCGCCTGCTCGGTGAACTGGGCGACGAAGGCCTCGCCATGCAGGGCAATCATCGCCAGCCCGTAATAAATGTTCATCTGTGCGGCGGTAATGCCCTGCGCCTTGTAGGGCCAGGCACAGTGCACGTGGGTCGGGTGCGAGACCCCGGCGTGGATGCTTTTGATGTCGCCGGCCTTGAGACCGTTTGCCGACATAATAAGGCCGAGTGCATCAAGCGCCGCATGGATCGAGGTCACCGTGGCGTGCGGCTTGTAGCCGGTCTCGGCGGTTTCCCATTTTTCCCCAAGCCCGCCGGTAACGCGCTCAAGCGCAACCTTGCCGGAGAACGCAGCAAGGAATCCGCCGTATTCGGCTTCGACGACATCCGAGATGCCGGTAAAGCCCTGCGCCGCCAGCAGCGCGCCGCGCACACCGGCCTCGGCGGCGTGGCCGGAATGCAGCCGTTTGACCATCGCCCCTTCCTGCGCCGCCATCAGGCCCGAACCAAGCGAGCCGGCGATGCCAAGCGCGTTCAGGGTTTGTGCCGCATCAAGCTTCATCAGGTTGGCCGCCGTTGCAGCGGCGGTGAATGTGCCGATCGTGCCCTGTGGATGAAAGCCCCTGAGCAGCAGTTCGGTGCCGGCGGCGGATCCGATGCGGCAGCCGACCTCGTAGCCGGCGATGATCGCGGTCAGCACGTCCGGGCCACTGGCGCCGCCGATATACTCGGCGACATTGAGCGCCACCGGCACGGCAATGGAATTCGGATGCAGGATCGCATCGCGATGAATGTCATCCAGCTCGAAGGCATGACCGGCGGTGGCATTGATCAGCACCGCATTCGTCAGCGGGACCGAGCGGCCCATGCCGATCACGGTCGCCGACGGAATACCGCCATCGGCAGCAACCATATCGGCGATCATCTGTGTCCATGGCAGCCCTGCGCCGACCAGACAGCAGCCCAGCCCGTCGAGCACGGCCATCTTGATATGACGGACGAGACTTTCGGGAATAGCATGAAATTCAAGGGCCGATGAAAAGGCCGCCAGGGTTTTCGATGCGCCCTGTGCCGGCTTAAGAGGTTGAACGCTCATGGGTATTGCCGTCCTTGCTTGCTGAAGGTGACCATCTTGCCGGGGCAGTTTAACCACTCGCGGGCGGTTTCCAAGGGGGCAGTCAAAAGTGCCGGGTATGGCCTGAAAAAAGCCGCAGTCCCCAATATCTTGCGGCAATTTCCGGTATCGGGTATAGACTGATGGTTGAGGGAACGAAGGGTGTTGTCTATTGACGGTGACGAGGAACGGTTTTCGCTTGGCGGGAGCTTGGGCAGCAGTGACGGCAGGGATGCTTGTTGCCGTCCTGAGCTTTACCGCGCCGGTGCTGTCACAACCCAGAATGCCGGGCAGTGATGCTCAGACGCAGGCGCTGCCGAGCGTCATCGGCGAACAGGACATTCGTCTTTATCAGCGTATTTTCGAAGTGCAGGAAGACGGCGACTGGCAAACTGCCGACAAGCTGATCAAGCGCCTTGAGAACGATATCCTGATGGGACACGTTCTGTTTCAGCGCTACATGCATCCGACCAAGTACCGATCCAAATACAATGAGCTAAAGGACTGGATGGCGTCCTACGCCGACCTGCCCGAAGCCGATACCATCTATAAACTGGCGCTCAGCCGCCGCCCGTCCAACTGGAAGATGCCGGACCGGCCGCAGCAGCTGGAGCCAAGCGGCGTGTTGCAGGTACGGGTCTCCTTCAACCGGATTCATATCCCGGTCAAAAACCTTTCCGTTCGTGATCGCCAGCTTGCCCGTTACCGCGTTGCTGAAATCAAAAGCGCGCTTCGCCGTGGCCAGACACTGACAGCCAAGAATCTGATAACCGAAGACTCAACCGAGAGACTTTTGTCGGCGGCCCAGTACGATGAAGCCCGCGTCGGTCTGGCCAAGGGTTATTTCATTGATGGCCGAGATGACTGGGCGCTTGATTGGGCCCTGCCGGCACTCAAGCGGTCCGGCAAGTATCTGCCGGAAGGTCACTGGACCGCCGGTCTGGTTTTATGGCGGGCCGAGAAATATGCCGAAGCAGCCGTTCATTTCGAGGCGGCCTCCGACAACGATGACACGTCCGGCTGGATGAGCTCGGCGGCGGCCTTCTGGGCCGCGCGCGCCAATAT
>JANRAT010000110.1 GCA_030727885.1 Rhodospirillales bacterium
GAATGACTGGCAGCGCCACCGGGTAATGCACGAATACCATGCAGGAGCGCACCGTAAGTAACGCCGGTGGCGGCAAATGTGATGTTGCCGGTGGCCATATCGCGTTCAGTGTAAACACGGTCGAAATCTTCAATGCCGACATTAAAGGCCTGCGCCTTGTCGTCATCGCGCCTTGCAAACAGCTTGCCCTGCATCTGACCGCCAAAGGCGCGCAGTGCCGCAGCGCCAAGCACGCCCTGCGGTGCGCCGCCAATACCCATGTAAAGATCAACGCCGCCTTCGGGAAGTGCCGTCGAAATAACGGCTGAAACATCGCCGCCTAGGATCAGGCGGATACGGGCACCGGCAGCCCGGACCTTATCCAGCAAGGGACCATGGCGCGGACGATCAAGCATGCAGACAACCAGATCAGAAACGGGAACTTTTTTGGCTTTGGCCAGCGCCTTGAGGTTGTCGGCCGGTTCGCGGTCGATGTCGATGACGCCTTCGGGCAGGCCGGGTCCAACGGCTATCTTGTTCATGTAGATATCTGGCACCTTGAGGAAGCCGCCGCCTTCCGCCATGGCAACGGTCGATATGGCATTTGGCCCCCCACGAGAGACGATGCTGGCCCCTTCAAGGGCGACAATGGCAACGTCAACCTTCGGGCCTTCGCCGGTACCGACCTTTTCATCGATATACAGTTTTTCGGCCTCACCCTTGAGGCCTTCACCAACACAGATCGTGCCGTCAATGGCGAGGCTGTCGAGCAGTGCATGGGCAGCGGAAATCGCCGCCTGATCGGCCTGCATGTGATCACCCGATCCCATGTGACGATACGCAGCCAAAGCGGACGCTTCGGTAACGCGGACCAACTCAAGCGAGAGGTTTCGATCTTTTGCAGCAGGTTCTGACATGCGCGTATTTTGTCCGTATCAACTATGTAACTAAAGGAAGAATGCGTGAATATTTAAATAATCCCGGAAATCCGGGGCAAATCCTGATACATATTGGTGAGAAATGGCCTCAAACCGAGACGATAGCAAGCCTTGCCCTGTCAGAGCTGCTCGATTCGGATCACCACGGGGGGCTCGACCACGGCACCGATCTTGCTGATCTGATCGACCGCGCGGCGCATCGCCGCTTCTTCGGTTTCGTGCAGGGTCATGACGACGGGCACGATCTGTCCGGGGTCGCGCGAACGCTGCAGCACGGATTCCATCGAAACATCGTTATCGCGCAGGGCACTGGCCAGTTCAGCAAACACGCCGGATTTATCAACCACATTGAACCGAACATAATAGGCACCCTGATGCAGGTCCATTGTGCGGGTTGGCCGACTGGACAGGGCGCTGGTCGGGATGCCGAACAGCGGCACCCTG
>JANRAT010000111.1 GCA_030727885.1 Rhodospirillales bacterium
CCACCCGCCCACCGGCCCCGGCGCCCGCCCTGGAAGTCAAGGCCCCGGCACCCGCCGCCGCACGCGGCGGGCATCAGGATGATCTCAACCGCACGTGCGGCGTGGCAAGTCTGGTACGCCGTGATCTTGGTGCTGAAATCTGGCAGTACCGGAACGATGTCTGCGTGCTGTTTCTGTTTCTGTATCCAAAAGGCGGCACGGTGGCCGGCAACCTGCAGGTTGATCATCTAGACGTACGGGGCACCGATGATCCGGGTTTGTGCCTGCGCGCCGTCGTCAAAGCCCGCCAGGTCCGCAGTACCGGCTAACCCCTATTTCAGAATTGTTTTGCCTTTAAAGCCGCAGACATCGGCGACGATGCAGCCGGGACAGTCCGGCTTACGGGCCTTGCAGGTATAACGGCCAAGCAAAATCAGCCAATGATGCGCATGCAGGGCAAATTCCGCGGGCGTTGCTTTCAACAGACCCTTTTCAACGGCCAGCGGTGTCTTGCCGGGCGCCAGCCCGGTGCGGTTTGAGACCCTGAAGATATGCGTATCGACGGCAATCGTCGGCGCACCGAAGGCAATATTGCGAACCACGTTGGCGGTCTTGCGGCCGACCCCCGGCAAAGCTTCCAGCGCCGCCTGGTCATCCGGCACGACACTGCCATGCCGTTCAATCAGCAGCTGACTGAGCGCAATCGCGTTCTTCGCCTTGGTATTATAAAGACCGATGGTCTTGATATAGTCCTTGAGGCCTTCAAGGCCGAGACTGACCATCGCTTCCGGTGTTTTCACCTTTTTGAACAATGGACGGGTTGCTTTGTTGACGCCGACATCGGTGGCCTGCGCCGACAAGGCCACCGCCACCAAAAGCGTGTAGGGATTGACGTAATGCAGTTCGCCCACCGGCTCGGGGTCGGCGTCACGCAGCCTCGAATAAAAAGTCACAATGTCGGCTTTTTTCATGTTCCAGTTATCCCGCATATCAGGGCTTTAGAAAACCCGGTTGTTGCTTTTGTGGCCGTCTGCATAAAATAGATGCCATGGACACACGCATCGCCACCGACCAGACCGACGACTCAGAAGACGCCATCCGCTTTTCCAGGGTGTTGCGGCCGCATCGCAGTTCCAGCGACCGGGCAGTAAAGATCGTCAGCGGCTTTGTGTTGTTTCTGTTCATCCCGACCGGCACGACTTTTCTTTTGATGGGGGCCTGGCCGGTGTTCGGCTTCATGGGGCTTGAAGTTGCGGCGCTGATCTTTGCGTTGCACTACAACCACAAGGTCGGCTCGGCATTCGAGGCCATCACGCTGAGCGAACGGGAATTCAAAATCTCCAAGGTGGATCACTGGGGCAAGCGCAGGCACTGGACGTTCCAGCCGCAATGGCTGCAGGTCCGCTATGATGAAACCTCGAAGCAGCTGATCGCCGGGACACATGGCAAGCGGATTACAATCGGCAAGTTTCTCACCGACGATGAACGTGAAGCGTTCTGCGGTGTTCTCAAGGACGAGTTGCGTCTGTTGCAGAATATCCGCCATCCAGCCCCGTAAGGCCGCGGTCTGCAGACATCAATCGAAGCCGAGCACGTCACGCATTGAATAAAGCCCAGGCGCCTTGCCGGCTGTCCACATCGCGGCGCGAATTGCACCCTTGGCAAACAGGCCCCGATCAGCGGCACGGTGGGTGATTTCGATGCGTTCATCATCAGATGCGAAAATCACCGTATGGTCGCCGACCACCATGCCGCCCCGCAATGTCGCAAAGCCGATGTTGCCGACCGTGCGGGCGCCGGTATGACCATCGCGAACCCGGTCCGACACCTCGTCAAGATTGACGCCTCGACCCGCTGCTGCCGCCTTGCCCAGCGCCAGCGCCGTGCCGGAAGGGGCATCGATCTTGTGACGGTGATGCATTTCCAGCACTTCGATATCAAATTCCTCGCCGAGCACGCCGGCAACCTGTTCAGTCAGACCGAGCAGCAGATTGACGCCGATTGAATAGTTGGCAGCCTGCACGATGGCCACCGACTTTGATGCCTTGACGATGACGGCCTGCTGATCGGCGGAAAGACCGGTGGTTCCGGGGACGAGCGCGGTGCCCGTCTCGAGGGCAAGTTTCGCATGCATTTCAGTCGCGGCCGGGACCGTGAAATCGACCACGCAATCGGAAGCCTCGAACAAAGCGCGGGAGTCATCGGTGATCTTGAGACCGGACGCCTTGAGGCCGGCCAGCAGCGCCGGGTCCTGGCCGAGAAATTCGGATTGCTTGGATTCCGAGCCACCGGCAAGTTCAGCCCCCGGTGTCTGATGAACAGCCTGCACCAGCATCCGCCCCATCCGTCCGCCACATCCGACAATTCCGATTTTCATGACACGTTTCCTCAATAAATCCATTTTGTCGCATCATACGGATTAGGCTAGCCCTGTCACGCCCAACACCACATCGTCACCCCGGTGCAAGCCGGGGTCCAGAGTATTCAAAAATTTAAACAGGATCCCCGCTTTCGCGGGGATGACGAATAAAGATACGCAGGGAAAGAACGGCGTTCAGTCCCGCAGATCTTCCCAAAGCTCCTTGACCTTGTCGAGGAAGCCGGTGCTTTCCGGGCTGTGCTTTTTCGTCGTCTTGTCGTCGCCGGTGAATTCCTTCAGCAACTCTTTTTGCTTCTTCGTCAGGTTGACCGGCGTTTCCACGAAAATCTGTACGAACATGTCGCCGCGGCTTTCCGAACGCAGCACTTTCATGCCTTTCGAGCGCAGGCGCAGCTGATGCCCGGTCGGCGTGCCTTCGGGGATCGAAACGCGGAGCAGTTTGCCCTCGACGGTCGGCACCTCGATCTGGCCGCCCAGCGTCGCCGTCGCCATCGGTACCGGCACGCGGACATGAATGTCGGCGCCGTCGCGTCGGAAGAAGCGGTGCGGCTTGATCGCCAGGAAAATATACAGATCGCCTGTCGGCGCACCCCTAAGGCCAGCTTCGCCCTCACTGGCCAGACGAATACGCGTGCCGTCCTCGACACCCGACGGTATGTTGACGGAAAGGGTTTTTTCTTTTTGCTTGCGGCCACTGCCGCCACAACCCCGGCACGGATCCTTGATCGTCTGGCCGGTACCCTGACAGGTCGGGCAGGTCCGCTCGACCGTAAAGAATCCCGACTGCTGACGTACCCGGCCGGCACCGCCGCAACTGCCGCATGCTGCCGGAGATGCGCCGTCCTTGCCGCCCGAGCCTTTGCAGTCATCGCAGACCACGGCTGTCAGCACGCGGATTTCCGTCTTCAGGCCATTGAAGGCATCTTCAAGAGTGATTTCCATGTTGAATCGCAGATCGGAACCACGCCCGGCACTGGCTCGCTGACCCCCGCGGCCACCCATGAAATCGCCAAACATTTCTTCGAAGATATCGGCAAAACCGCCGGCACCACCGCCGCCGCCGAAGCCGCCGGGTCCCGGGCCACCGCCTTCAAAGGCGGCATGGCCGAAGCGGTCATAAGCGGCCCGCTTGTCATCATCTTTGAGGACTTCGTAAGCTTCGCTAAGTTCCTTGAATCGCTTTTCAGCTTCGGCATCACCCGGATTACGATCCGGGTGATGATCCATGGCAAGCTTTCGATACGCCTTTTTGAGCGTCGCAGCATCCGCATCGCGCGAAACGCCCAGACATTCGTAATAATCCTGTTTTGCCATGTTATCGCATTCCCCCGAAGCGGTCCGGCGGTGGGCGGTAATGCTTTTCTACATTACCGCCCGACCCGATGGAACGACCTTAGCCGTTCTTTTTGTTTTGATCGGGATCGACTTCTTCGAAGTCGGCATCGACAACAGTGTCATCGTCCGATTTGGACGAGCCCTTGGCGCCGCTGTCGGCTGAGCCGGCAGCACCGGCTTCTGCTTCAGCCTGCTGCGCCTTGTACATGGCTTCGCCCAGCTTCATCGAGGCCTGCGTCAAAGCTTCGGTTTTTGCCGTAATCGCTTCAAGATCGTCGCCTTCAATTACGGCCCGAAGGTCGGTGATGGCGGTTTCAATAGCGGTTCTTTCAGCTTCGCTGACCTGATCGCCATAGTCCTTGAGGCTCTTTTCGGCTGAATGCGCCATGCTGTCGGCGCTGTTACGCGCATCGACAAGCTCGCGGCGTTTTTTGTCAGCGTCGGCATTCTGTTCAGCTTCCTGGACCATCTTTTCGATGTCAGCGTCGCTGAGACCGCCTGAGGCCTGAATGCGGATCTGCTGTTCCTTGCCGGTCGCCTTGTCCTTGGCCGAGACGTTGACGATACCATTGGCATCGATGTCGAACGTCACTTCGATCTGCGGCATACCGCGCGGGCTCGGCGGGATACCAACCAGGTCGAACTGACCGAGGATCTTGTTGTCGGCAGCCATTTCACGTTCACCCTGGAAGACCCGGATGGTCACGGCGGACTGATTATCTTCAGCCGTCGAGAAGGTCTGGCTCTTGCGCGTCGGGATCGTCGTGTTGCGGTCGATCAGTCGGGTGAACACACCACCCAGCGTTTCAATGCCGAGCGACAACGGCGTCACGTCGAGCAACAGCACGTCTTTGACGTCACCCTTCAGCACGCCGCCCTGAATGGCAGCTCCGAGCGCCACCACTTCATCCGGGTTCACACCCTTGTGCGGCTCGCGACCGAAAAACTTCTTCACGGTCTCGATGACTTTCGGCATCCGCGTCATGCCACCGACCAGGATCACTTCGTCAATTTCACCGGCACTGATACCGGCATCCTTGAGGGCGCTCTTGCAGGGGGCGATCGTGCGTTCAATCAGATCTTCAACCAGCGTCTCCAGTTTGGCACGGGAGAGCTTGATGTTGAGGTGCTTCGGACCCGACGCATCGGCCGTGATGAACGGCAGATTGACTTCGGTCTGCGCCGTCGATGAGAGCTCGATCTTGGCTTTTTCAGCGGATTCCTTGAGCCGCTGCAAGGCCAGACGATCCGATCTGAGATCGATGGTGTTTTCTTTTTTGAATTCGTCAGCAAGATAATCGACGATCCGGTTGTCGAAATCTTCACCGCCAAGGAAGGTGTCGCCGTTGGTCGATTTCACTTCGAACACGCCATCGCCGATTTCCAGGATCGACACGTCAAACGTACCACCACCGAGATCGTAGACGACAATGGTGCCGGCTTCTTTTTTATCGAGGCCATAGGCCAGCGCCGCAGCGGTCGGCTCGTTGATGATGCGCAGCACTTCAAGGCCGGCGATCTTGCCTGCATCCTTGGTTGCCTGACGCTGGGAGTCGTTGAAGTAGGCCGGAACCGTAATCACGGCCTGCTCGACTTTTTCACCAAGATAGCTCTCGGCGGTTTCTTTCATCTTCTGCAGAATGAAAGCGGAAATCTGTGACGGTGAATATTTGTCATCCCCGGCGGATACCCATGCATCGCCGTTGTCACCCTTGATGATGTTGTAGGGGACGACTTTTTTGTCTTTTTCGGTGACCGGGTCGTCATAGCGGCGACCGATCAGGCGTTTGATGGCATACAGGGTTTTTTCAGGGTTGGTGACAGCCTGGCGTTTTGCCGGCTGGCCGACCAAACGTTCGCCGGAGTCGGCAAAGGCGACCATCGATGGCGTGGTCCGAGCCCCTTCGGCGTTTTCAATGACCTTGGCGTCCTTGCCGTCCATAACGGCAACGCACGAGTTGGTCGTACCAAGATCGATACCAATAACTTTACTCATGATAACCTCTCTTTCTGTGGCGGTCGCGACCGGCCTCTATAAGCGCCAGATCCGACCCCGTGGGTTAAGACCCCATGGTCTTAGGTTGATTGGGATATAATCCCGGAATTCAGGGGCTGCAACGGCTTTCCCCATAAAAATTAAGGGTATATGGCCCTTAAAGTTCTTCATCCAGATTGGCGCCCGAAGGCTTGCCATGATTTTCATACGCTGTACCGCCCGTCGTTGCAGGCTTTTCGCCAGCAGCTTCGTTCATGGTTTGCTGCGACGGTGTGGGCGCAGCGCCCTGCTTCGGGCCACCCTTGGTGATGCCGACCTTGGCCGGTCTGAGCGGCTGGTCATTTAATGTGTAGCCAAATTCCAGCACCTGACCGATGGATCCGGCCGGTTTAGACGGATCTTCGAATTCGAACATCGCTTCATGCAGCTGCGGATCAAAACGTTCGCCGAGCGGGTCGATCTTCTTGATACCGTTGCGGCTGAAAGCGTTATGCATTTCACGGGCGGTCATTTCGATGCCCTCAACCAGACTTTTAACGGCATCATTGTTGCCGAGCTTTTCGCTGTCGACGGAGCCGAGTGCGCGGTTCAGATTATCGGCAACCACGACCATTTCGCGGGCACATCCGGCAATCGAGCGTTTTGAGGCGTTCTCGACATCCCGGGAAGCCCGGCGCCGGACGTTTTCAGCTTCGGCAAGAGCGCGCAGCAGGCGGTCCTTGGTGTCGGCAAGCTCGGCTTCAATCGCGCTCGTCTGACTGCCGTCAGCCGCATCCAGATCAACAGCGTCGCCCTCGTCTGAGGATCCATCGCCGACTGCGTTCAGGGCTTCTTCCTGGTTTTCATCACCGGTCATATCGTTTTCCGGCACATCAGGCTTGTTCTGGCTTTGCATTGTCTTCCCATCGTTATTAACGGAACCGTTCGCCGATCATCTTGGCCGTGTAATCGACCATCGGAATAATCCGCGCATAGTTCATACGTGACGGCCCGATCACCCCGATCGCACCTACAATATGATTGGCGTCATTGCGGTAAGGTCCGACGATCATCGAACACCCGGCAACGTTGAACAACTTGTTGTCCGCGCCTATGAAGATTTGGACTCCATCTGCGTCATCCGCAAGGGTCAGCAGCTTAAGCATTTCGTTTTTTGTCTCAAGTGCTTCAAAAAGCGAACGAATTCGCTCGAGATCCGTCAGTGCCGTGACGTCTTCAAGCAGCCGGGCCTGACCGCGGACGATCAATGTGCCCGATCTGTCCAACTGATTGCTGCCGCCGGACCATGTCGCCAGACCGCTTTCGACGACCTTTTGTGTCAGCTCGTCGAGCTGCGCCTTGTGCGATTCCAGCTCGTTGACGATCTCGGCATGGGTTTCCTGCAGGGTTCGGCCGACCATCCGGGCGCTCTGGAAATTGGTCGCCTGTACCAGCACCGAAGGCGGCAGGGTCAAAGGCACCGAGATCAGGCGG
>JANRAT010000112.1 GCA_030727885.1 Rhodospirillales bacterium
CGCCAAGGGCAGTGGGCTGGAAAAGGCGCTCGCCGGCGGTGCTGTTGCCGAGATCGACACGCTTATTGGCAAGGCCATGGAAAGCGCCAGTATTGCCAGTGCCACACTGACCATTGCGACATCACGCGGCGAACTTGTGCTGGAAGTGACAGCGCTGCCTATTCTCGACAGCAATGGCGCAATTGAGAAAATCCTGGTGCTGGCGCGCGATCTGACGATGGAGCGGAATCTCCGCTCAACGCTGGTTGAATCTCGTCAGCGCTATAAAGACCTGGTCGAAATATCCAGTGATTTTTCCTGGGAAGTCGATGCCCAGGGTAAATTGATTTTTGTCTCTCCGCAGGGCGCGCTCGGCTTCAAGCCCGATGAACTGGTCGGCAGAGACGTCCGTGAATTCGTCATTGATGCTGATGACTACACACCGTTCCCGTTCACCACGACACGAAAACTCGATCACGTTGAGATGTGGATGACCAACAAGGACGGGACCACCGCGTGTGTCGTGGTTTCCGCTTTGCCGTTGGTCAAGAACGATGACGAGAACGAAACCTGGATCGGCTGTCGCGGTAATTGCCGGGATGTCACCGAAGAACGCGAAAGCGAAGCCGCACTGGCAAGGGCCCGGTATCGCGAGCAGCTGCTGAATTATATTCAGGGACGAGATTGAGCCGCACGACATGCTGATGGCCGCCGCTACGGCAACAGCAAGGGCTTTGGGGGCTGCCGGTTCGAGAATTTACCGTGAAGATATCGATCGCGGCGGATTTGCCGTCGCTGCCGAATACGGCAATGTCGATGATGTTGAAGCCCTCAGGGAAAAAATAGCCGGACTGAAGGCCGGTGAAGTGATTGATGTTATGCTTGGCAACTGGTCGGCGCTGGTGGCAACCACCCAATATCGCGGCATCGTCAACGGCGCACTGGCAATGTGGAAGCTTAAAAAGGACGAGGTCTGGGATAACGACCATCGTCTGATGCTGACCGATGTTGCCAATCAGCTCGGCATCGCCAACGAACAGATTGCCAATCATGAGCGTATTGTAAAACTCTCCAGAACCGACGGCATGACCGGGCTTCTGAACCGTCGCGCCTTTTATGAAGAAGAATTGCCGAGAAGAATTGCCCGTCTGGAAAGAAGCGGCCAGACAGCATCGATGTTCTATGTCGATATGGACAACTTCAAACGCGTCAACGATGTGCATGGCCACCAGGCCGGTGACGATGCGATTTTGTTTCTGCGCGA
The DNA here is from genome assembly GCA_030727885.1 of Rhodospirillales bacterium. GTDB lineage: Bacteria > Pseudomonadota > Alphaproteobacteria > Rhodospirillales > Casp-alpha2 > UBA4479. Next base: position 1,244 of record JANRAT010000112.1, read on the forward strand.
TCTGCTGATTAATTTTTCACGTCCCGGTGATCTGGTGGCGCGACTTGGGGGTGATGAGTTCGCGCTTTGGTTGGATGGCATCGATGAAGAGACCAGCATCAAGCGGGCCGCACAATTGATTGCGACCAGCAAACAGATGGTATCGATGTCAGGTGATGAAGATCATCCGCTCGGTATTTCCATCGGCGTCGCATTTTTCGACCCGAAAACGGGTGAAACACTGGATGACTTGCTTGCGCGTGCAGATGCAGCAATGTATTCGGTAAAGAAAACAAGCAAAGGAGGATTCGAGTTGGCACCGCCACCTGGAACACCTCTGGAAATGCCGGATTAAGAGCAACGCGACCAGCCTTTTATCAGGGGGGCAGCGCGAGGGGTTGGATACGGAATGACAGGGGTTCTTGGATCCGAGACGATATCCTATGAACGTGCTAAGGAACTCGCCAGGAGCGATGATCCTGCCGTACGGGCAGCGCTTGCCGAACGCAAGGACGTGTCTCCGGAGCTTTTGTATTATCTTGCCGAAGATGTTTCTGTTGAGGTGCGGCGTGCCGTTGCCATAAACAAGGCTGCACCCAGGCATACCGATCTGTTGCTGGCGCGCGATGTCGACGTCGGGGTTCGCAGCGGTCTGGCGCAGAAAATAGCCCTGGTGGCGCCTAATCTGAGTGTCGAGGACTCCGCCAAGGTCCGCAACCAGACCAAGGATGCCCTCGAAGCGCTGGCCAATGACCAGATCACCAAAGTGCGCGCGATTCTTGCTGAGGCGCTCAAGGGTGTCGTCGATGCGCCGGCTGATATCATCAGAACTCTGGCCAGGGATATCGAGATCGAGGTCTCGGGCCCGGTTCTTGAATTTTCACCGGTTCTTACCGATACCGATTTAATTGAAATCATCGAACGTGGGCCTGCCGATGGCGGGATTGCCGCAATCGCCCGCCGGAACGGGGTCTCTGAAAATCTTTCAGACGCCATTATCGGCAGCGATAATCTCGAGGGTATTGCCGATCTGCTGGGCAATAATTCGGCACAAATTCGTGAAGAAGCGCTCGATGATTTGATCAATCGTTCGGAGAATATTGAGTTGTGGCAACCGCCTCTGGTCGCCCGCACCAAACTTCCGGATGGTGCTGTGCAACGGATGGCCGGGTTCATTGCCGAAAACTTCCTGCATGCGCTCCGCGAACGCTCGGATCTCGATCCGATGGCGATGCAGGCGGTCAGCGATATCGTGCGTGACCGGCTTGGCGGCGCCAAGGGAATTGAAAAGAAGGCCCTCAGTGCGGGCTTTGATTTCCTCAAGGTCGATCCGCCGCTGGAGACTGTCCGAAGGCTGTTTGACGCCGGAAAGCTGACAGACAAAGTGGTCATGAAAGCTCTTCAGGCTGGTGACCATGCATTTGTTTTCGCCGCATTGATTATTCGTGCCGATGTCGATGTTTCGCTGGCCAAAAAGGTCTTTGTCGAAAAAAACCCCGCCGGTATCGTTGCCCTGATCGGCAAGGCTGGGATGCCGGCTTCGATGATCATCATGATTCAGCAGCAGATGGGCAGGCTGGCGCCTTCACAGATTATCGAGCCTGCTGATGATATCGCTTTCCCGATGTCCCGCGATGATATTGATTGGCATATTGAATTCTTCTCGAAAATGACCGGGCGTTCCTGAGCGTTGCACCGTTATTGCCAAGCTATTCATGGCGCTGTACTCGTTTGTATTGACTGAACGTCCCGAAATATCAAATTAATGACCTTATCCTACGACCAGGCAAAAGCGATAGCGCATAGTGGTGACGACCAGGCACGCGTAAACCTGGCCGAGCAGAGCGATATTGCCCCTGAATTGCTGTATTACCTGGCCGGTGACGCGGTGCCCGAAGTTCGCCGCGCCGTAGCAGGCAATATTGCCGCGCCGATGCATGCAGACGTTTTGCTGGCCAGAGATGCGGATGCGGGTGTTCGTGCAACACTGGCAGAAAAAATAGCCGGACCTGCCGCCGCCGGGCTTTATGCAAGCGATCATCTCAGGGAATTGGCCTATGGCGCGTTGTCGCTTCTGGCCAAAGATCAGGTCGTCCGGATCCGTCAGACGATTGCCGAAGCCTTGCGTGAAGTCGCAGATGCGCCGCCGGATGTCATTCGCCGGTTGGCCTGGGATGTGGAAGCGGTCGTCGCCACGCCGATCTTGAAGTATTCACCGGTACTGAATGATAGCGATCTGATTGAAATCATTCTGGCGCGACCGTCACCGGGCTCGATCTCGGCGGTCTCGGCGCGCATCGGCGTTTCAGCTGATGTCAGTCATGCGATTGTCGACAGTGCGGATATCGAAGGGATTGCCATCCTGCTTGGCAACAAGAGCGCTCAGATCAGGGAAGAAACCCTGGACCGGGTGATTGCCGATGCGGCGCATATCAATGTTTGGCATATGCCGCTGGCGATGCGCCCGAAGCTGCCGTCTAAGCTGGCGGTCAAGATCGCCCGAGTCGTTGCCGAAGATGTTTTGAAGTTGATGCAAACACGCATGGATTTGCCGGACAATGTCGCTACAGCAGTACGCAAAGTCGTATTGGAAAGGCTAGCTGATGGCGTTGCGGTGTTGCCGGATGATCTCTTGTCCGTGTCGCCGAAAGGCGATGGTGTACAACTTGATGATCATAATATTTTCGACAAGGCAGCCAAGCTATGGGCCGAAGGCGCGCTCGATGAAGCGGCGCTGGTCCGCGAACTGATGGAAGGTGATGGCAAGTTCGCCAAGGCCATCATAGCGGTCATGGCCGACGTGCCGTTCGTAATCGTGCAACAGGTCTGCAGCGGTCATAGCGCAAAGAACTGTGTTGCGCTGGCATGGCGTGCCGGGTTGAGCGCGGAGACGGCAACTCTGATGCAGGAAAAGCTGTGCCGGATTAAACCCGACAACGTGCTACGCACCGTCGATGGCAGCTACCCTTTGTCAGAAAGCGAAATGATCTGGCAGGTCGATATTTTCCTCAGACCATGACGCCCGCTTAGCCACGGGTAATCAGTGTCCCGGCACCGCCCTCGGTGAACAACTCGACCAGCACGGTGTGGGCAACACGACCATCAATGATCGCGGCACCGTCGACGCCGCCCTGAATGGCTTCTATGCAGGTTTCGATCTTCGGGATCATGCCGCCAGATATGACGCCGCTTTCAATGGCGGCCAGCGCTTCCGAGACCTTGAGTTCGGAAATCAGTTCCTTGTTCTTGTCGAGCACGCCTTCAACGTCGGTCAGCATGTACATGCGCGACGCCCGGGTCGCTGCGGCAATGGCACCGGCGGCGGTGTCGGCATTGATGTTCAGGGTCTCGCCGTCGGGTCCGGTGCCGATCGGCGCGATAACCGGGATCACATCGCTTTTCTCGAAAGCATCCAGGACCACCGTCGAGATAACCGAAGGCTGGCCGACCAGGCCGAGATCGATGACCCGTTCGATGTTGCTGTTCGGATCGCGCTTGGTGCGTTTCAGGCGTTCGGCGCGAATCAGATTGCCATCCTTGCCGGACAGACCGATGGCGGTGCCGCCGGCATTGTTGATGGCGGCAACGATCTGTTTGTTGATCGAGCCAGACAGTACCATCTCGACGATGTCGATGGTCGCCTGATCGGTGACGCGCAGGCCGTCGATGAATTCGGATTTGATCTGCAACTTTTCCAGCATCGAGCCGATTTGCGGACCGCCGCCATGCACGACGATCGGGCGAATGCCGACCTGGCGCAGCAGAACCATGTCACGGGCAAACAGATCGAAAAGCTGCTGATCGCCCATGGCGTTGCCGCCGAACTTGACCACGACCGTACGGCCGTTGAAGCGGCGCATATACGGAAGAGCTTCTGAAAGGACCAGGGCCTTGGCGAGATTGGCCTCGCGATTGTCATCGTGTTTTTTGCTCATGGGACGGAAACCAACTTTTACTGTTATTGACGCGGATTTATCTGATTAAAGGCCAGATCAGGGGGCTTCCGCAAGACTTGCCAGTGCAGCACGCAGTTGCGCGATGCCGATGGTATCATGGGCACTGGTGCGGAAAATTTCAGGGTGTGCCGCCGGATGCTTGGCCAGAACCTTGTGGGTTTCATCGACAAGCATCTGCAGGGGACCCGGTTTGACCTTGTCACATTTGGTCAGGACCACCTGATAATTCTGCGCCGCCTGGTCCATCATCGCCATCGCCGTCAGATCGGTATCCTTGAGGCCGTGGCGGGAATCGATCAGCAGGCAGCAACGGCGCAACTGCACGCGACCCCGCAGATAATCCTCGATCAGCCGGGTCCAGCCGTGAATTTCCGCCTTCGGCGCCTTGGCGTATCCATAGCCCGGCAGATCGGCGAGCATCAGACGTCCGGTGACGTTGAAAAAGTTCACTTCACGGGTCCGCCCTGGTGTGTGCGAAGTCCGGGCCAGTTGCTTGCGCCCGGTCAGGGCGTTAAGCAGGCTTGATTTGCCGACGTTTGAGCGTCCGGCAAAAGCGACTTCCGGAATGTTGCCGGTTGGAATCTGAGACATCTCGCGGGCACCGAGAACAAAATCGATGTTCCCGGAAAACAATAGCCGTCCCGCTTCGATCTGGGCCGGATCATAGGGCGCATTTTCCATATCTGACGCCCCTGACCCGATCAGTTCAGCGCTTCTTTGGCCTTGATGCCCATCCTGCGCATGATCACCCACTGCTGAAGGATCGACAGCGTGTTGTTCCAGGCCCAGTAAATCACCAGACCGGCCGGGAACTTGGCCAGCAAGAAGGTGAAGAAGATCGGCATGAACAGGAATATTTTTGCCTGTATCGGATCGGCCGGCTGCGGGTTCAACCGCTGCTGGATGAACATCGACACGCCCATGATCAGCGGCCAGATACCGATCATCAGCATTTCCGGCGGCGTGAACGGGATCAGCCCGAACAGATTGAAGATGGTCGTCGGATCCGGTGCCGACAAATCCTGGATCCAGCCGAAGAACGGGGCCTGACGCATTTCGATGGTGACGAACAGCACCTTGTAGAGCGAGAAGAACACCGGAATCTGCAACAGGATCGGCAGGCAGCCGGAAGCCGGATTGACCTTTTCGCGCTTGTACAGCGACATCATTTCCTGGTTCAGCTTGACCTTGTCGTCGGCAAATCGTTCACGCAGCTTGACCATCTGCGGCTGCAACTTCTTCATCTTGCTCATCGACGTATAGGATTTGTTGGCGAGCGGGAAGAACAGGATCTTGATGGCAACCGTCAGCAGCAGGATCGAAACCCCGAGATTGCCGACCAGGGCGTGAATCCACAAAAGCGCCAGGAAGATCGGTTTGGTCAGGAAGTAGAACCAGCCAAAATCGATCGCCAGATCAAAATTGATGATGCCGAATTTTTCGGCGTAGTTGTCGAGCAGGTTGACTTCCTTGGCACCGGCAAACATATGGCTTTTGGTGGAGCCGCTGCCGCCTGCCGGGATCACCACGGGGGCGCCCAGATAATCGGCCTGATAGACGTCGACGACGCCTTCCTTGCGATGCAGGAAGCGGGTCTGCACTTTTTCGGCCTGATTGGGAATCAGGGTCGCCAGCCAATATTTGTCGGTGATGCCGACCCAGCCGCCGGTGCTTTCGGCGCTATCGCCGGCCGGCTCTTCCTGCAGGTCCGTGTATTTGATTTCCTTCAGTTTGCCGTCGACGACGCCGAGCAGGCCTTCATGCAGGATATAGAAATTGGTCGTATGCGGGG